>SCVQ01000357.1 GCA_004296865.1 Nitrospirota bacterium | reverse complement strand
GGCGGGTTCACGGTCGGGCTGATTACGAAGCTGCTGATGCCTCCTCCGCACTAACGCGGAGGGCCTTCTCCTGGAGGTACCCAGGAGCGCCGGTGGGCGAATCCACCATTACAAGGAGGTGCAGTATGAGTCGGATGTTCAGCAAGGTGTGGATGCTGATGTTGAGCCTGACGATGGCGCTGGCGGTGCCGGCGCTGTCGTATGCCCAGGCGACCAACATCTTCCCGGTCTCGGCGGACGTGGCCACGATCAAGGTGGATCTCTTGCTGTGGGCCACGGCGTTGATCGGGGTCGCACTGGCGATCTACGCCTTTAGGCGCGTCCGGTCGTTGGTCCGGTAGCGCCGAGGGGTGGGCGAGGGAGCGCGCCCCTCGTCTGCTCTTCGGGCAGGGAGGAGCACCGAATGACAGCCACAGCGATTCAGACGATTGGTCAGACGTTGCAAGGGGATCTGATTGCCTGGGGGGCGGCCGCGATCGGGATTGCGGTCATTGCCGCCGGCGTGAAGTGGATTATGCGGTTGTTGAGTTAGAGAAGCAGCCGGAGAGGGGTGCCCCTCCCCGGCTCGATGAGCGGCTAGTCACAGCAGCCGGAGGTAAAGTGCTGGCGTTGATGGAACGCGACGGTACAGGAGGGGCACAGGGCGACCTCCGAGCGGGAGATCGGATCAACGGCCGTGGTGAGGCCGTCGGCCCTGCGGCCGCAATCGCTACAGGTGCGGGGCATGGGAGCGGGATGAGGCGTGTTCGTGGTGGACATGATGCGGCTCCTTTCTGTTGTGATGAACAAGTTGATCGTCATCGGTTACAGCGTCCCCTGGTCGGCGAAGCTGTAAATGCGCTCGTCGCCCAGAATCAGATGGTCCAGCACGGTGATGCCGAGGTGTTCGCCAGCGGTCTTAAGCCGTTGCGTCAAGACACGATCTTCGGCGCTGGGAGTGGGATCACCGGACGGATGGTTGTGCACGCAGAGCAGGGCAGCCGCATTGGTCAGGACGGCAAGTTTGAAGACTTCGCGGGGATGGACAATGCAGAGGGTGAGTGAGCCGGTGGACACGATATTGACGCCGATGATGGCGTGCTTGGCATCCAGACAGCAGACGGCAAACTGTTCCCGGTCCAAACCTTCAAAGAGAGGCCGAAGGGCCAGGGCGGCCGATTGGGAGTCGGTGATCGTGCGGGATGGAGTGGGATACCCCGGCTCACGGACCAGGCTGATCCGGTAGCAGGGCACACGGTAGGACACGGATAAGGAATGATTGACGGACACGGATTTAGCCATGGCACCCCTCCTATTAAAAAAACACTTTGAGCCCCACCCCTCACAAACTCAGGGGGTGTGGGCGGAAGGGGTCACTCGGGCGAGGCTCTCGCAGCGCCTAGGACTGGATGGGAGGGTGCCTGGAGGGAGGGGACCGGGAGGGCGTGGGCCGCTGCTCTTCAGCCTCGGCCGACCCCACCCGTGTTGGGAGCGACGATCTCACGCCGGCGGACACGCGGGCGCATCTGAGGGGGGAGTGGGTGGGTGTCGAAGACTCCCCCCGTCCTTGGACGGTGTGTGACGTATCGCTATGACGCTTCTTACACTAGCTGAAGCCGCACAGTTTCTTCGTAAGTCGAAGTCGTGGCTGTACCAGAATTCTCATGTGCCTCGACATCGCCCGCCAGGGTCGCGGTGTTATCTCTTTGACCGGGATGAACTCGTAGCGTGGATCAAAAGCGGCGAGAACCGGACGCCGCTAATAGAAGCCTCTTCAGTAGAGGAAGCACCGACACTGAACAAGCCAGATGCAGGGGTTTACCATCGGAACCCACGGTATCGCTGAGGAGGGCCCATCGTGCAGATCACGATCAAGACTCGCCCCACCAAACGCCAAGGCCTGGCCTTTGACCTGTACTACCGCTGGAAGGGTGAACGATACCGGCCGCTCCTGGGCTACAACTTAACGAAGCAAGAAGCAGAGCAGCGGGCGCTGGAGCTGATCGCCAAAATCCAAACGGGCAATCAACTCGAGGCCCAGCCAAAATCGCTCTCCCCTACTTTTCGTGCATTCCTCCCTGTGTACTGGCAAACGATGCGGATCAAGAACCGCATCGACATGCGCCGTCCAGAATCCATCATTGAAATGCATCTGTTGCCTCGTTTCGGGGATCGTACGTTGGCCTCGTTGACGGCTGAGGATGGATTGCAATACATCACCGCTCGGCTCAAAGCCAAAGCGGCACACTGGACGATTCGGCGTGAGTGGAATGTGTTGATGCGCATCCTGAATCTGGCCGTAGACTTCGACAAGCTCGATAAAAACCGTTTGAAGCGCGTCGAATTGCCCGACGTGGCCCCGCGTACGCGAGTGGCTACCGACGAAGAATTACA
>SCVQ01000356.1 GCA_004296865.1 Nitrospirota bacterium | reverse complement strand
GGCAGGCGGTCATAGATGCCGTCGGTTTGAATCTCCAAACCGGATTGCTGCAGGACGAGCAGGATATCGACATCGGGCTGGACTCCGGCTGGAACTTTCCCTCCCGTATAGATCGTCTTGAAGGTCTGGTGGGCGGCTTGCAACAGGACGGATTCGAGTTCTTCGCCCACTCGGAGTTGCTGCGGCGAGTTGCAGGCGTTGGTGTATTGCAGCATGGCCTTCGTCAGCGAAGGGTCGAAATCGATCTTCGCCGTGACAGGGATCTGTGGCCCCAAGTTGGGAATGGTCGCGCGTCCCAGCGTGCTTTTGACTTTTTCGCAACCTGTCGCAGAGACGACCAGGGTCAGTGCCAGCAGGACCCAGCCGAAGCCGGCGTAGGGGGGCTTGCGGCTGAGGGCGGGGGCGAGGGATAGATGGGAAGGCTGAGAGAGCATCGGTTGCATAGAATGGTCTCGTGTAAAGAGGGACAGCGGTGACGATGGAGATACTGGCTCACCGTACCGAAAATACGGGCAGAATGCAACCTGCTCTCGCTTCAGACGCTTGCCAGGCGGGGCGGGCTCGTCTATTCTAACGGACCATGCTGGTCCTGGGCCTTCTGAACTTGCGCGACGCGGCCGCCGTTCTGGTGGAGGACGGCCGTCTCCTGGCCGCCGCGGAAGAAGAACGCTTTGTCCGGGTCAAGCACGTCACCGCCTTGCCGCTGCACGCGATCCGCTACTGCCTGCAGGAAGCCGGGGCGAGGCTTTCCGATGTGGATGCGATCGCGGTGCCGTGGAAGTACTGGGTGCTGGGCCGCCGGGCCGCCTTGGCGCTGAGCGCCATGGTCCGCTCCCCAACGCTCTGCCGGGTGAAAGGGCGACGCAGCGCCGAGCGGTTGAGCCAGGAGTGGGCCGAGTTGGCATGGCTCCCCCGCAAGCTGGCCGGCCCCTTCGGACCCAGCCGGTCTCGTCCGGTCTTTCTTGACCATCACCTCTGCCATGCGGCGAGCAGCTTCCTGGCCTCGCCCTTCGAACGGGCCGCCGTCCTGGTCGTGGACGGGGCCTCCGAGTCCCATACGACGATGCTGGGCCTGGGAGAGGGACGCCAGATCACGGTGCTGAAGCGGACTCCGCTCCCGCATTCGCTCGGGCAGTTTTACGCCGCCATCACCTCCTTCCTGGGGTTTCGGCCGGATTGCGACGAGTATATCGTCATGGGGCTGGCCGCTTATGGGGAGCCGCGGTTCGCCGCATTGTTGAAGGCGCAGGTCCTACGGCTTCTGCCGGATGGCGATTTTCGCCTGAACACGCACCTGTTGGATTTTCACCTGGCGCGGGTCGGCATCTTCCTGCCGGAACTGACGCGGTTGTTGGGGCCGAATCGTCTGCCGGGGGAAGAGATTACGCAACAGCATCGCGATATCGCCGCCAGTGTCCAGCTCCTGCTCGAAGAGACCCTCCTGCACCTGGCCCGTCATCTTCAACGGCTGACCGGTGCCAAGGCACTCTGTCTGGCCGGAGGGGTGGCCTTCAATTGTGTGGCCAACAGTCGTCTCCGTCGTGAACTGGAGTACAAGCAAGTCTACGTCCAGCCGGCGGCCGGCGATGCGGGGGCCGCGCTGGGCGCCGCGCTCTGGTTGTCCAACAGACGAGGTGCGTCCCGGCAACGGGAAGTCATGCGGCATGTCTATTGGGGGCCTCAGTTCGGTGAAGAAGACTGTCGGCAGGCGCTCGAACGAGCCGGTCTGGTGTGGGAGGCGATGTCTGAGGAGGCGTTGTGCGACCGCGTGGCGACGGAGTTGTCCCATGGCCGTCTCGTGTTCTGGTTCCAGGGGAGGATGGAGTGGGGCCCCAGGGCCTTGGGCAACCGCAGCCTCTTGGCCGATCCCAGGCGGGAAGACATGCGCGAGTTGATCAACGCCAAGGTGAAGCTGCGGGAACCGTTCAGGCCCTTTGCGCCTTCCGTATTGGAGGAGCGGGCCAAGGACTTCTTCGACCTGCCCGATCCCTCTCCCTTCATGTTGTTCACCTGTCCGGTCAAGCCTTCGGCCAAGGGGACGATCCCGGCCGTGGTCCATGTGGACGGCACGGCACGCGTCCAGACCGTGGACCGGGAGGCCAACCCCAAATTCAGAAAATTGATCGAGGCTTTCGAACGGAAGACCGGGGTGCCGGTTCTCTTGAATACGTCCTTCAACGTGAACGAGCCGATCGTGTGCAGCCCGGATGAAGCCGTCCGGTGTTTCTTGAAGACCGAGGTCGAATGGCTGGTGCTCGGCAACCTGCTGGCCTGGCGGCCCTCGGGCGTGAAGCGTGCAATGTGACGCGCGAGGCGGACCAATCCTTTGTGGCCACTAACGCTTCACGACGAACGAATCATGCCTCCTACTCCGCCTTCGATTGCCTCCTCTTCTTTTTTCTCTTCAATGTGGCCCTGCAACCGCTTGTGGAGCCGGATTTCGGATGGCATCTGCGGACCGGTCTCGACCTTCTAAACAACGGATGGCGGCTGCCTGGTGCTGATCCCTATTCCCACACCATGCCGGACTGGCCCTGGGTGGAACACGCCTGGCTGACTGATGGCCTGATCGGATTGCTCTACCAAGGCTTCGGGGGCATCGGTCCCTTGGCCGTCATTATGTTCTTCGCCGCCGCCGTGACCGGCGCGTTTTTCGCCGCGGCTTGGCTTGCCCAGGCCGGCCGGACGTACCGACTGTTGGCTGTGGCAGGAAGTCTCTGGGTGGCGCTCCCGTTCCTCGGCGCCAGGACCCAACTGGTGACGCTCTTGGGGGTGGCGGTGGTGCTTCGTCTGTGGAGTCGTTATCGGGCCGGGCGTCTGTCTCACCTCTGGGCGATTCCGCCGTTGTTGTGGCTCTGGGCCAACCTGCATGGCGGTTTCACGGCAGGCCTGTTCATCCTCTCTCTGATCCTGTTCGTCTCGGCGCTCATGCGGCTCTGCTGTGACCGCTGGCCTGTTTTGGCCGGGCGTCTCGATGAGGCGCCGCCGACTTGGCCGGCTCTCGGACACCTTGCGCTGGTCCTCCTCCTGGCCGCCGGGGCGACGTTGCTGAATCCATATGGCTGGCGCCTCTACGGCGAGATCTACGCCTCGCTGAACGACCGGTTCATGCTGGAGGCCTTGCAGGAATGGCAACCCGTCTCGCTCCAAGGCCGGGCCGGTGTCACCTACGTCGGGTACCTCGTTGCGCTGGGAGTCGCCGTCGGGCTTTTCTATCGGCGGGTCGAGCCGCTGCGCTGGACCCTGCTGGCGTTTTTTCTCGTACAGTCCCTCCTCCATTGGCGAAACGTCTTGTTCTTTCTCCTGCTGGCGACCCCGCTCTGGGTCGAATTATTGGCCGAAGCGGCGCGGCGAATATCCGCTCTGATCCCGGACGTCCAACGGCAGAAGCAAGTGCTGTTAGGGCTGACAGTGGTTGCTGCCGTGGGAATGGCGTGGGAAGGGCCCAGTCATTTGCAGCGGGTGGCACAGTCCGGCTTGGCGCCGGAAGAATTTTTCCGAGGAACCGAGTATCCCATCGAAGCTGTGCAGTGGATTAGGACCCATCGGGATCAACTCGGCACGAGGCTCTATAACGACTATAGGGTTGGAGGATTTCTTCTGTGGTGGCTGCCGGGAGAGAAGATATTTATCGACGGCCGCATGCCTGCCTGGCGGTTTGGCAATAGGTGGATCTTCTACGACTACGCGGCCGTGACGACCTGGGAGCCGTTGGAACTGCGGGTGCTCGATAAGTACGGCGTGGACTGGGCGATCGTAGCGGTCGGGACACCGCTCAATCAAATGCTGGCGAAGCAACTCGAATGGCGTAAAGTCTATCTGGATTCAAAAGTCTCGATCTTCGTGAAGCGGCAGGAGTAAAGGGCCTCGGCTGACGAGGGGCGGGCAGCTTCGGTTGCGCCACGATGCGTTGCTGAGGTATGGCTATGTCGCATCATACTGTTGGCCGCTCGCCTCACCGGATTAACAGAACGGCGAGCAGCACCGCGTTGTGCCGTTCGCCGTTTCACTCCCGCCGTGGCGCTGCCCTCCGTGCCCATCCCCTCCATCCGAGGCTAAAGAAAATGTGTGCGGGGACATGCCGTTTGTAGGCCTGTCCCCGAGTGAAAAGATGACAGCACCACGATACCCATGTGCTCAACTGTGGCGGGAAAGGAGTCCGGCGGATGCGCTGGTGCAGGGGCTCACCTCTCGGCATATCACACCGGCCCGCGCTGTGGATAACGTTGACAAGTGGT
>SCVQ01000037.1 GCA_004296865.1 Nitrospirota bacterium | reverse complement strand
GCCAGGACCGCGCCGATCACCAGCCACAGAAACCCGGGGAGAAAGCCGAACTGCGCGGCCAGCACGGGCCCCAACAGCGGCCCCGCTCCGGCAATCGCCGCGAAGTGGTGCCCGAACAGCACGTATTTGTTCGCGGGATAAAAGTTCGTGCCGTCCTGCAAACGGTGGGCGGGGGTAATGCGCGCATCGTTCAGTTCAAGAACGCGGCGGGCCAGGAAGCGCCCGTAGAACCGGAAGGCCAGGACGTAGAAACAGACGGCGGCCACCACCAGCCACAGGCCGTTCACCTTCTCGCCGGGGTTGAGGAGCCCCGTGACGAAGCCGAAGGCCACCGCGCAAAGGACCGCCACCAGTCCCCACAAGATCTTCATCCCACCGTGCATTGTGGCGGTATCCTAACAAGCCACCGAAGCCCTGTAAATGGGAGTCACGAGCCGGCACAGGCTGGACCAACTTAAACGTCTCCCGCGTAACCTGACGCACCCGGTTTCATCCGCTCCCTTCCATGACACGGTATCGCGGTAAAGAGAATGCCGGACGAGGACCGTCATCCCGTGGCTGTGCTGCGAGAGCAAGTGGGGCGGAGAAAGCGTTGCGCGGGAAAAGCGCCGCGTCACCCGTCAGCGGACGGCAGCCGTCTCCAGCACGCGCTGGAAGGCGGAGAGAAAGCCCTCGATATCCGCTTCGCTCAACGCCCCCATGTTGGCGACTCGAAAGATTTTGGATGCGAGCGGCCCCTGGCCGGACGCGATGACATAGCCCTGCTCCTTCAGGCGAGCGTGGAGCGTCTCATAGCTCAGCCCGGAAGGAAGATGATAGGCCGTGAGACCGTTGGAGTGACATTCCAACGGCAGGACCGGCGTCAGCCCCCACGCGCTCATCTTGTGGCGGATCGCGGCAGCCGCCTTCTTGTAGCGCAAGATGCGGTTGGCGAGCCCTTCTTCCAACAGCTCGCTGAGCGCCTCGTCGAAGGCCACATAGGCCTGCACCGCCGGCGTGAAGGGAATCCGTCCTCGTTCTTCATTCTCATAGTAATGCGGCAGGTACAGATACCAGGACCGTTTCGGATAGCCCTTCATCCGCTCCATGAAGCCCTTGCGCACCAGCACGAAGGAGACGCCGGGCACGCCCTGAATGCCTCCCTGGGCGGTGCCGGCGACCATGTACAGATGCGGCCCGGCAATGTCCAGCGCTTCGCCGCCCAAGCCGCTCACCGCATCCACAATGAACACCCGGTTCTGACTGTCCACCACCTCCGCGATCTCCTTGACCGGATTGATGAGGCCGGTCGTCGTCTCATGGTGCACCATCGCCACCGCATAGACTTCAGGGTGCTGCCGGAGCGCCAACCTCAGCTTTTCCGGATCGGGCCTGGCGCCCCAATCCAGCTTGAACTCCGCCACGCCCAAGCGGGGCACGCCGAGGATGGAGGCCATCAGCTCTCCATAGACCCCGTTGTTGATGACCAGAGCCCGTTTCCCATGCGGCAGGGAGGAGAGGAGGGCGGCTTCGACGGCCATGCTCCCGGACCCGGTCATGATCACCGCCGTATAGTCCGACTCGGCCCCCGGCACAAACGCCCGCAACAGCTTCTGCCTGATGCCGTGCAGAAGTTCCGCAAACTCCGGCTCCTCATGACTGAGCGCCGGCCGTTGCAGCGCCGCGCGCACACGCGTTGAAATATGCGCGGCCTCTGGAGTCAAGAAGATCATCACGTAGCTCCTTGTTTTCAGTGATCAGTGATGAACCGTTGGGTGCCGGCTATCGGGCGAGGGGTTTCATCTTGCTGAAAACCGACGGCTGATCGCTGGCAGCTCTGTTATTCAATGGCCTTTCGAAATCGCTGGGTGATCTGGGACGGCTCGAGCGACACCCACCCGACGTCCTCCGCCTGCTCCGAGACTTTCACGAGCAGGAAGCCGGGACCGTCCTTGCCCAGCAGATCCTTGAACTCATAGACGAGGTCTTCCCGCTCCCGCACCCGCTCGACGTGCGCATACCCGGCCGCTTTGGCCACCTGGTCCAGCCGCACCACCCGCGCGTAGCTCGGCTGATTGCCGCTGCTCCCATAGACTTCGTTGTCCAGCACCACGTGGATGAAATTCTTGGGCTTGAGCGCCCCGACCGTGCCCAGCGTCCCCAGCCCCATCAAGACATTGCCGTCGCCGTCCAACACGACCACCTTCTTGGCGGGCTTGGCCAAAGCCACGCCCAGCCCGATCGCCGCCGCCATCCCCATGGACCCCATCATATAGAAATGGGTCGGGCGGTCCACCAACTTGAACGCCTCACGCGAGGGGAAGCCGTTGCAGATGATGACCGGGACGTCGCCGGGAATCAGCTCCAGCAACGCCTGAATGGCCCGCGCACGGCTCTGCATCGTGCCTTCTTCGGGTCTCATTTCAACTCCTACCTGTATCGTCGTTCGTATCTCGTGAAGCGTATCTCGTCGTTCGTGATGCATCGTTCGTAGGAAGGCCCTCTTTCTTCACGCTTCACGGCTGAATCCCCCGGACCACACCGGGCTTCAGGAGCAGCGCGACCGGGATGCGTGTCTTCATGAACGTCTGCGCCACCCAGTTGAAATCGTCCAGGGCCGTGGCATCCGAAAGGGTTCGATGGGGAATGCGCACCGTGTCCAGCAGGGGCGTCATGACCTGGCCCATGCTGCGATGTTCCGGCGCATCATGGCCCTCGAAGCCCCGCCATGCCACGATCAACAGACAAGGGTGCCGATAGAGCAGGTTCAACGAGAGCAGCGTATTCAGGGACGTCCCCAGCCCCGCATTCGACATGAGCACCGCCGGGACCCTGCCGCCCAGGTAGGCGCCGGCCGCCATCGCCACCGCCTCGTCCTCTCGAACGGCCGGGGTATAGAGCCGGCGCGTCAGCAGCGTCTCGATGACCCCCGCCAGCAGCACATCCGGGACGCCGGTGAAGAAGTCGAATCCGATGTCCTCCAGCGCTTGCACAAAGGCCTCGCTCTCGATCATCCTCTCCCCTCGTGACCGGACATGACGACACGCGCACCGGGGCAGCAGCACGACAGCCGGCCGCGAAACGGTCGCATTATAGCGAGGGGGGATGACATTCACAACCGGCTGGCGACCGGCGCCTGCCGAGCGCCTCGCGAGCGGAGGCGCCGATTGCCTTCATCGCGCGATCGTGCTACGGTGCCGCTCTGGTCCAGCGTGAGCGCGAGATGAGCCCACACCGTCGATTGGTTGCCGTCGCTAGCGTTTGGCGCACGTGGATGCTGCTGGGCTGGTCGGTGCTCGGCGTCCTCCCAATGCCCGCCACCGCCGGCACCTTGCTGAACGATCCGAAGGGCTTTCACGGCATTCAGTGGGGCTCGTCCCTGGCCAAGGTCCAGGACCTCACCCTCATCAACGCCGAAGAACACATCCAGGAATACGCCCTCACGCAAGGCCCGCTGCCGCTCGGCGAAGCCAGGGTCGAGTCCATGACCTTTTACGCCTATGACGGAGAATTCGCCCGGGTGGGCGTCCGGTACAAGGGGAAGAAAACCCACGAGCAGGTGCTGGCCTATCTCCAATCGCACTACGGGCCGATCGATCGCTCTCCCGGATCGATGATGCGGGGACTGAACCAGCAGTTCAACTGGCGCGGGACCGACACCGAAATCAATCTGACCTATGAAGCCAAGGGAGAGCGCGGCTTCGTCTTCTTCGACAGCCGCACCCTGGCCCCGAAGTTCAACGAGTTTCTGCCGATCGCCCATCCCAACGGGCCCGACAGGCCGCCTCTTCGAATCGGCCCGCCGTTGTCCTCCTTTCGATCGCACCTCTAACCGAACTCCGCCAAGCCGCGCCACCCTACACGCCGCACGTCGGCACGCGAACGCAGCATTGCACGCACGGTCGTTTCAGCTTGTGACAACGGGACGGCATCACAACGGAGGAGCGGGGAGACGCTTACAAACCCGCTGCCGCCTCGGGCACGGACTCGGCACGTCCGCAGGAGGCAGGGTCAGGGACCGGCCTCGAAGCCGGCACGCCGTCTACCGAAAGAGGAATGGTCAGGGTCACTTCATTACCGCGCTCGTTATACGCCTGGTCCGGCACCAAGCTCCGCGCCAGAAAAATGCCGCGTCCCCCCGCCCCGGTGAGCAAACGAGACTCCACGCTGGTCGCCAACTGAGTCCGCCAATCGAAGCCCCGGCCTTCATCGCGGATTCGATAAGCAATGCGCCTCTGCCCTCGATCGATGAGCACCTGCACGGTCACGCGACGGTCTCTGAATCGAGCCTCACGGCACCGGGCATCCAGGAGTTCCTCGTACTGACCCCGGCCGATCGCGTCGAGTTTTTCCTGATAGGAAATTTCGAGGTTCCCGTGCTCGATCGCGTTCAACAGCATTTCCTGGAGCGCGATGCGCAGTCCGAAACGGGCCCGGCTGGCCAGAAGCGGCTCGGTGTCGCGCACCAGGGTATTGATGAGGGACACGATATGGGCGAACGCGCTACCCACCACGACCTGAAAATCCATGCGATCGACGGGCAAGTTCATGAGGAGTTCCGCTCGGCACGATTGGGCCACGTCCACGGCTCGCTGGACGGTGGCGTGGAGGTCGTCGACGGTGACCGGCTTCTTGAGGTAGTCGGAAGCGCCCGCCTTCAAGGCCGCGATGGCGGAGGCCTCGTCGCCTTGTCCGGTGATGACGATCACCGGACAGTCCGGCCAGCGCTCTCGCACCTGCTTGGCGAAAGCGAGGCCGCCCATCCCCGGCATGTGGAGGTCGGTCAAGACGATGTCCGGCGAAACCGACTCACAGGCCGCAATTCCCTCTTCGCCGCTGGCCGCCGCGCGCACCGACAAATCCATATCGGTCAAGCATTCCGCCAAAAAGTCGCAGCTGGAGGGATCGTCGTCCACGAGCAGCAGGGAAAGGCTGTGTGGGGTCACCGACATACGGTTGTCTCCTCCATCACCGCCTTTAATGCCTCGACCAGGCCCATGACGTTCTTTTCCAGGTCGGCGCAGGCCGTTTCCACCCCCGCCAGGTCTCCGCCCCGGCCGAGCGCTTCCATCGACCGAACGGCGGCGAGAACGTCCGGCGCGCAAAATTGCAGCACGGCGCCCTGTAACTTGTGCGCCTTCTGCATGAGCACGGCTGCGTCTCGCTTCGCTACGGCCTCGCGGATCCCGGCCAGTTCCTGCGGCACAGCGGCCACGAACAGACCAGCCAGACTTTTCAACAACTCCACATCGCCTTCCGTCCGAGCCAGCGCTTGGGCCCGGTTAAAAACCGCGGGTCCTGCCTCTTGTGTGCCCTCGGTGGCGGCCGGTGGCGGCCCCGCCTGTACGCCCGGGGAAAGTGCCGGGCTGACCACCCCGGAACCGACCGCCTGGGGGATCGATGGCGACGGGGCATCTCCCGACACCCACCGCTGGAGCACCTCCCGCAACGACGCCAGCGTGACCGGCTTGGGAAGATAATCGTCCATCCCCGCCACCAAGCACCGTTCCCGGTCGCCCAGGAGCACGTTGGCCGTCATCGCCACAATGGGCGTGCGGCGCACGCCCCCTTCACGCTGGCGGATGAGGACCGCCGCCTGGAACCCGTCCATCTCGGGCATCTGGCAATCCATCAACACCAGATCGTACGACGCGCGGGACAAGGCATCGAGGGCTTCGACCCCGGTGGCGACCATGTCCACGTGGCACTCCAACTTCGCCAACATATGCGTCGCCACTTTTTGATTGAGCAGGTTGTCTTCCGCCAGCAGGATGCGGGGATGGGCGGGCAGCAGGGCGTCGCCGGCATGGGTGTCTCGTGGCACCTCCCGCACCGGGCTCGCCTCGACGGGGATCGCCTGCACGGAGGACGGCACCGGCGTCGGCACCGCACTCACTCCGGCCAGACAGGCATACAATTGGGGAGACTGGATGGGCTTCCACAGAATGGTCTCGATCCCTACCAGCCGCGCCTGATCGACATCCACCGGCTGCTCCGCCGAAGCCAGCAGGACCAGACGGACAGACGCCAGTTCCGCGTCGGCCTTGATCGTGCGGGCGAACACCAGCCCCTCCGCGCCGGACACGTGGATCCCGACCATCGCCACGTCGAACGGCTCCCCGCGTCCGACCGCAACGCGTAGCGCCTCAAGAGCCTGCGGAACGTCCTTCAGGCTCACGCTCCGGACGCCCCAGTCTTGGAAATGCGACATCAGGATGGCGCGGTTGGTCTCGTGCACTCCCACGAGGCACACCCGCAATCCACGCAAATCCGCGCGCGACGCCGACGGCGCGGCAGGCGGCTCGGCCTGTCGCAATTGCCGAATCGTGAACCAGAAAGTGCTGCCCTGGCCGGGCCGGCTCTCGACCCCGATCTCGCCCCCCATCAAGTGGACCAACTGCCGGCAGATGGCCAGCCCCAGCCCGGTGCCGCCGTACTTTCTCGTATTCGAGCCATCGACCTGCGAGAAGGGTTGGAACAGGCGCGCCTGGGCCTCCGGCGCAATCCCGATCCCGGAATCGCGGACCTCGAAACGGACGTCCGTCGAATCCGTCCCGGCCGGGCCGAGACGGATCGCAACCTCCCCGGCCTCGGTAAACTTGATCGCATTGCCGACGAGGTTGATGAGGATCTGGCTGAGCCGGTGGGGGTCGCCGTGCAAGGTCGTCGGGACGTCGGCCTGGACGCAGCTCGTCAATTCCAGGCCCTTGCTGTGCGCCTGTGTCGCCAACAGCGCCAGGATTTCGTCGAGCATCGGGCGCGGCTTGAATTCGACGTGCTTCACCTCCAGCTTGGCCGCTTCCATCTTTGAAAAATCCAAAATGTCGTTGAGAATCGTGAGGAGCACCTTCCCCGATTGCACGATGGTCGTGGCATAGTCGCGCTGGTCCGCCGTCAAGTCCGTCGAGAGCAGGAGGTCCGCCATCCCGAGCACGCCGTTCATCGGCGTGCGGATTTCATGGCTGACCGTGGCCAGAAACTGGGACTTCATCCGCACCGCCCCCAAGGCCTGGTCGCGCGCCTCGGCCAACTCTAGATTATTGTTTGCCAGCGCCGCCTCCGCCCGCTTGCGTTCCAATTCAACCGCGGCCCGGGCCCCGAAGATTTTGATGAGGGTCTGCGACAACTCGCTCTCGATCATGGGGACCGTGTCCATCACCACGAGGAGGCCGAGCGCGCGGCCGGCGGCGTCGCGGAGACTGATCCCCAGGTAACTCTCCGTCTCCAGCGTGGCGAGCATCTCCATGGAAGGAAACTGCCGGCGCAGGTCGCGGGGGCAGAACCACTGGGTGGTGCCCAGGAGCCTTTCGCAGGGCCCGCCGGCAAGGGAGTATTCGAAATTGTCCCGCAAGCCCGTGCCGTCCCAAATCGCGATGGTCCGCGCGTGATCGCGCGCCTCGTTCGTGTATTCGGCCGCTAGCGCATAGCGGACGTTCAGCGCCGCGGCGAGGTGTTGGACCAGCGAGCGGAAAAACGATTCGCCGACCGTTCCGGCGGTGCCTTCGACCAGCGAGCGGAAGGCCTGCTCCGTCTGTTTACGTGCGGTGATATCGTTGAAGGAGATGACCGCCCCCACGACCGTTTCATCCCTCCGAAGGGGCGCCGCGGCATACTCGACCGGGAACGACGTCCCGTCCTTCCGCCAGTACACTTCGCCTTCCATGCGGCACCCCGCTCCGGTTCGCAAGACCTCATAGATCGGGCACTGTTCGAAGGGATAGGGTGTGCCGTCGGCATGGCTATAATGGAGCCGCTCGTGGGCGGACTGCCCGATCAGTTCGTGGGGTTCGTAGCCCACCAGCGCCGCGCCGGCCTGGTTGAGGAAGAGGATGCGCCCCTGCGCATCGATGCCGCAGATGCCCTCGCCGACCGACTCCAGCAACGCGCTGGATTGGGCATGGGCGGCCTGGAGTTGGTTGAGGAGGGAGCACCGCTCGATCAGGTCGCCCGCCTGCATCGCCAGGGCCGTGATGGTCTGCTCGTCCATCTCCGTGAACTCGCTGCCCCCCTGTTTCTCGGTGACATAGAGCCGGCCGAGGAGGCGCCCCCCCACGCGGATCGAACTGCCCAGAAAGGAATGCATCTCCGGATGGTGCGCCGGAAACCCGCAGGACGCGGCATGTTGGGCGAGGTCCTTGAGCCGGAGGGCGCCCGGCTCATCCGCCAGATGGCCTAACAGGCCCCGGCCCATCGGCAGCGCGCCGATCTTCTCCCTGAGCGCCTCGTCCATCCCCGACGTGATGAACTGCGTGAGCGCCGTGCCGGTCTCGTTGAAGACGCCCAAGGCCGCATACTTGGCCCCCGTGATCTGGCGGGCCGTCTGCGTCAACTGGGTCAGGATGGCCTGCGTGTCCGATTCGACCGTGAGGTCCCGCGTCGTCGCCAGCAACAGCCGCAGGGTCTGGTTCTGCTCCTCGCCCGCGGCCCACGCCTTCCGCAGCCTTCGACCCTGCCACAGGAGCAAAACCAGCAGCGGCCCGATCACAACGGCAGCTCCCAAGCCGGCTTCCCGCGCCGCGACGTGGAGAGAACCGATGACCGCGTCTCGATCCACGCGCAACAATACGACCCATCCGGGGCCCATGAATGACCCCTCTCCATGGGTCGTGGCATAGCCCGTGATGACCGGCACCTGCCGACGCCGATGCATCTCTTCGACGTACCCGCGCTGTTCCGAAAGACCCCTCGAGGCCGACGGAACCCCCAACCCAAGCAAGTTGACCAACCCTCGATCCGCGGTAAGGGAACCCATGACCACGCTCCCCTGCTTATTCAGCACCTGCCATTCGTTTATTCCGACCGCCCCCTCTGTCTCCTGACTCACCCTCATGGTTTTCTCGATGATCTCCCGCACTATCGTGAGCTTCACTCGACTCACCACCACGCCCAGGAATCGCCCCTCGTCATCCCGGATGGCAGTCGAAAAGATGAGGCCCGGATCGGGCTCGACATCGGCGTCGCCGACTTGTTCCAGATACACGTCCCGCCGATCGCGGGTGTTCAGAAACCATGATCGGCGACTCCAGTCCTCGCCCACCATCGAGGAATCCGTCGCCGCCACGACCTGACCGTCTCGATCCGTCATACCGAGCCAGTCATAGACCAGGTACCGCTCCTTCATCTTCGTGAGATACTGCGTCAGGGCCGTGGAATTGTAGACCAGAGCGGGAAACGCATCGGCCATCATTTGGGTATCGCCGTAGCGTTCGAACAACAGGCCGTCGATGGTCTCGGCGACGTCCTCCGCGTCATTGGCTAGATAGGCCCCGACGAGCTGGGCCCGCTGCTGCACAACGTTCCGGAAGGTGACGCCCCCGATCACCGCCGCCGCCAAGACGATCACGCCGATGAGCAGCGCCATCCAATGCGGAACGTGCCGGATGTGTTGTCCACTCATGATGTGCCTCATGAGCACGCGCCGCGGTGCGCAGGCCGACTCATTCAAATTCCAGCCCCACCAAGGCCGCGTCGTCCGCAAAACGATGGTGCTCCTGCCAGCACCGTGCCTGCACGATCACCTCTTTGATCGACTGGACGAGGGGACGGTCGCAACTATCCAATACCGTTTGCATAAAACGAGTCAGCCCCCACCGCTCGCCGTTGGGCGAAGGGACCTCATAGAGGCCGTCGCTGGGCAGGATCACGCGATCTCCGGCTTGGAGCGTCACGCGCTTCGCGGGATAGCTGGTGCCGGACCCAAACCCGACCGGCAAAGCCGGTTGAAAGAGGTGGTCCATGCGTCCGTCCTTCCGCACCAGGACGGATCCGGAGTGCCCGGCGGTGCTGAAACACAATTCGCGAGTCGGCAGGTGCAGGCTGCCGATCCAGACCGTGAAATACTCGCCGGCTTCGCTCAACGGGAACAAGTGATTGAGGGCCGCCATGATCTTCCCCGTCTCGCGGGGCCCGACTTGCTGGGGTAACGCATCGGCCCGCAAGAACGTCACCAGGGATGCCGCGCGGAGAGCCGCGCTCGCCCCGTGTCCCGAGGCATCCAGAATGTACAACCCCAGGCAATCGTCCCCCCACGGCACCGCGCCGAACAGGTCCCCCCCCAGCACGAGCGACGGCAGGTACTCCCACGCCAGATGAACCCCCGGCACCAGTTGCCCCTCTTTGGGCAGCAAGGACCTGACGAACCGCGAGGCCGATCGCAGGTCCATCTCCATCATCTCCTGCTTTTGCACCAGGAGTTCATGCGAATCGGCCAGGTCCTGATGGGTGCGTTCCAGTTGGCGCATCATGGCCCGCGCGCGAAGGCCGGCCCTGACCCTCGCGATGACCTCCGGGGTGGACGCCGTCTTGCCGATGAAGTCATCGGCCCCGTGGTTGAATCCCTCGACGATCTGCTCCGGCTGATCGTGGACCGTCAGCAGGATGAAATAGATGACACGGAGAGCGCCGTCCGCCTTGACGGCGTCACAAAACGCGATCCCGTCCATTTCCGGCATCATCCAATCAGAGATGATCACGTCCGGATGTTCGCACCGGGCGATCGTCAACCCCTCCCGGCCGTCGCCGGCCTGCAGGACACGATAGCCGCGTCGTTCCAGCTTGAGGGCGAGCGCCGCGCGCGACACCGGCTCGTCGTCCACCACGAGAATGGCGACCGCGGAGCTGCTCTCGATGCCCGCCGGCAGGCCCACTGGAGCGCGAGCCCCCTCCGGAACCGGATGATTCATGATAGCCATCACACGCCTCCTTATGCCCTCACCACCATTTTCAACGCCTCCTCTTCGTTGGCGTGGATGGGGATCATCTTCTGGATGTTGGCCAGCTTCAACACCTCCGCCACATAGGGCTGTGGCTTGATGAGGCTCATACGGCACTGTTTCTCTTGGCACGCCTGGTTCGCAATGGCGAGCAGGCCCAAGGCGGCGCTGTCGAGAAACGCGACGCCTTCCAGGTTCACGAGCAGGTGCGGGCAATTGGCGGCCCAAGCCTTCTTGACAGCGTCGTTGAACGTGCGCCGGCCGGTGAAATTGAATTCACCGCTGAGCATCAACACCGTCCCCCCTCGAATCGAACGTTCCGTGATGTGCATAACGTGGGTCTCCTTGTACGAACCACCTCCAGCCCCTGCACCTATGGTTCACCCTGCCGCACCGACGGTCATTGCATCCGCACGCGGGCCAGGAGCGACGAAGGGATCTGCGCCAACGGCAGGATCTTGTCCACCCCGCCGAGCTTGATCGCTTCATTGGGCATGCCGAAGACGACGCAACTACTTTCATCCTGGGCGATCGTATAGGCCCCGGCCTGCTTCATTTCGAACAGGGCGGCCGCGCCGTCCTTGCCCATGCCGGTCATGATCACGCCGATGCTGTTGCCCCCCGCATACTGCGCGACCGAGTGAAACATGACGTCCACCGAGGGCCGGTGCCGGTTGACCGGCGGGGCCTGGTTCAGCCGCACACAGTAGCGCGCCCCGCTCCGCTGCAGCGTCATGTGAAAATTGCCGGGCGCAATGAGCGCATGGCCGGTCAGGACGCTGTCGCCGTCTTCCGCCTCCTTCACCGTGATCTGGCAGAGCCCATTCAGGCGGTCGGCAAAGGCTTTCGTGAACTTCTCGGGCATGTGCTGCGTGATGATGATCGGCGGCGTGTTCGGCGGCAGCACTTCCAGCACCTCCCGGATGGCTTCGGTCCCTCCCGTGGACGCCCCGATGGCGATGATCGTATCCGTGGTCTTGATCATGGCCGTGAGCGTCGCGCGGGTCCCGGCGACGTCACGCGAGGAGGCGGCCGGATCTCGGCTCCGCACATGGACCTGGGCCGCCGCTTTGACCTTGTCGGCCAGCTCCTGGGCGAGCGCTTCCAACCCATCCCGCAGATCGATCTTCGGCTTGGTAAAGAAATCCACCGCCCCGAGTTCGAGCGCACGGAGCGTAGTTTGGCACCCCGCCTCGGTCAGCGAGCTGACCATGACCACCGGCATCGGATGGCCGGCCATGAGTTTCTCCAGAAAGGTCAGGCCGTCCATCCGGGGCATTTCGACGTCCAGCGTCAGCACATCCGGATTGAGCGTCTTGATCCTCTCCCGGGCAATGTAGGGGTCTGCCGCCACCCCGACCACCTCGATCTCCGGGTCCTGCGACAGCAACTCTTTCAAGACCTGCCGCATCAGAGCCGAATCGTCCACGATCAGCGTGCGAATCTTACTCATACTTGCGTTCCTCGTATCTCGTCATTCAAAAACGTATCTCGTATCTCGTCGTTCGT
>SCVQ01000355.1 GCA_004296865.1 Nitrospirota bacterium | reverse complement strand
GAAAGTGGCCAAGGTCCTGAGCGCCGAGCGGGTGCCTAAGTCCGAGAAGCTGCTCAAGCTCCAGGTGGACCTGGGCAGCGAGCAACGCCAGATCGTGGCGGGCATCGGCAAGAAATACGAACCGGAAAAGCTGGTCGGCAAGAAGATCGTGATCGTGGCCAACCTCAAGCCGGCCAAGCTGATGGGCATCGAGTCCCAGGGCATGGTCCTGGCGGCCGGCGACAAGGACGTGGGCGGGCTGGTGACGATCCTGGAAGAGATCGACGCCGGAACCAAGGTCAAGTAATTCACAAGGTGCCGCACGGTGAATGCGTTGACAAAGTTACTCGCAGGCTGTGCCGTTGTCTCCCTCTTTCTATCCTCCTTCGTGTGGGCTGCCGACGCGCCTTCGCCCTTTGTGATTGAACCGCCTCCCGTCCCTGTTGCCACAGACGTATTGGTTCGCGTGGTCGCACAGGGGGCCATGGTGTTGGGGGATGACGTGGGCGGCGCCCGCGTCACCATCACCGAGGTGAGCACCGGCCGCCAGCTCGCCTCCGGCCTCCAAGAGGGAGAGGCGGGCGACCAGAATCAGATCATGCGGACGCCGCGCCTGATGGAGGAACCTCGTTATTCTTCCCGCCCCTCCGGCTTCTTCCACACCACGCTGCACCTGGATCGGCCGACCCTGGTCGAAATCACCGCCCAAGGCCCGATGGACCATCCGGCCGCCATGCAACGGGCCAGCAAGACGGTGCTGCTGATCCCAGGGCAGGATTTGACGAACGACGGGATCGTGCTCCACCTGAACGGCTTCATCGTCCAGATCGAGCAGCCGCCCCCCGGGACGGCGCTCATCGCGAAGGATGACGTCACGCTGAAAGCCTCGGTGCAAACCCTATCCGGTTCGCTGGTCCGGCCTCATAGCGACTGGGATTCGCGCAAGGTGAAGATTTACGGCGAAGTGGTGATCGGCGACCGTGTCGTGGAGCGGATCCAGATGTTTTACAGCGGCGCCAAGAGCCATTTCGAGGCGCCGTTTTTCGTGCCGAACCAGCCTGATGCGCCCGACGGCATCACGCTCCGCGTAGTGGCGGCGGACGGCGGCGGCGGGAACTTCGGGATGGGCGAAGCTGCCTACCCGGTCCTCACGGAACGCCTGAAACCAGCAAGGAAGGACGTGACTCGTTAAACGTGAAGCGTGAAGCGTTAAATGGGAAAGACGTGACTCAAGTGAGTACGATCTTGCGCTTCGCGTATGACGATTAACGCTTCACGAGCATCAAGCATGAATCCGAAGCAAAAACAGTTCTCGATCTGGTACATCTTCATCGCCCTCTGGGCCTTGATGCTCTTTCAGGTCTTCGTCACGCCCTTCTTCAACCCCACCGAGATACCCTACAGCGAGTTCAAGGCAGCGGTCGCCTCCGGCAAAGTGGAGGAGGTGTCGGTCTCCCCCGCCGTGATCCACGGGCACATGAAGGCGGACCACGCCAAGGAGGGCCGCACGTTCGATACGATCCGCGTGGAGGACCCGAACCTGGTCCACGACCTGGAAGCGCAGCACGTCAAGGTCACCGGCGTGATCGAGAGCACCCTCGTGCGCGACGTGCTCTCCTGGGTCGTCCCGATCGCCCTCTTCGCCGGTTTCTGGCTCTTTCTTCTCCGCCGCATGGGGCAAGGCCAGGGCGGGTTCATGACGGTCGGCCGCAGCAAGGCCAAGGTCTACATGGAGAAGGAAGTCAAGGTCAGCTTTGCGGACGTCGCCGGGGTAGATGAGGCCAAGCAGGAGTTGCAGGAAGTCATCGAGTTTTTGAAAACCCCCGAAAAATTCACCCGGCTGGGCGGCAAAATTCCCAAGGGCATCCTGCTGGTCGGCCCGTCCGGCACCGGCAAGACGCTCCTGGCAAAGGCAGTGGCCGGAGAAGCCGGCGTCCCGTTTTTTTCGACCAGCGGGTCGGAGTTCGTGGAGATGTTCGTGGGGGTGGGTGCGGCGCGGGTGCGGGACCTCTTCCTCCAGGCCAAGGAGATGGCGCCTTGCATCATCTTCATCGACGAGCTGGACGCGCTCGGCAAGGCCCGCGGCGTCGGCCCGATGGC
>SCVQ01000036.1 GCA_004296865.1 Nitrospirota bacterium | reverse complement strand
CTCGGTCGGCGAGATGTCAAACCGATGGCCCTTCATCGTCAGGAACGTCCCCTGCTTGAAGGCCACCCGACCTGATTCTTTGAGTTCGACCTGCAGGGCCACCTTTCCGGTCTCGGTATTTTTGAGGAGCAAGCTGGTGGTCGTTTTGGTGAGTTCGTAGGCCCGACGCTCGTTAAAGGCCAGCGTGCCGTCCACCACCTTGACCGTGACCCGCCCGCCCTCATCGAACAGCACAAAGTTGACCAGCATCGGGCCTTGAGGAGTCTTCAGGGTCAAGGAAATCTGCGGCACTCCTTCGATCTCCACCGTGCCATCCGTATTGCGGTAGAGATTCGAACCGATCTCGATATCCATATCTATCTTCCTCTCAATCAAACCGGGCAAACCGTGCAAACAGCGGCCTGTGCCCCTTACCGCCTAGGGTTTTTTAATGCGCTCCAGGATGAGGGCCACGCAGCCGCCCAAGAGCCCTCCGCCTAGAATCGCCGTCGACAACTCCACCAGCTTGATCTCCCAGAGAGAACCTTGGGCATGTAGGACCTCGCGTATGCCCCCCTGGATCAGAATCACGGATAAGGACATGGTGGCGCCGACCACAAACCACCAGGCAAACGTTTTCACGGACTGTTGGGTTTCCGTTTTCATAGATCTCCGCGACGATCAAGGCTCCGATACTGAATCGCTTCCGCCAGATGGCCCTTCTCGATCCGGTCCGATCCGGCCAGGTCGGCAATCGTCCTGGCGACGCGAAGGATCCGGCCATAGGCCCGCGCCGATAGTCCCAAACGGGTCATCGCCTGTTCAAGCAACTCACGCCCGGCCTGATCGAGCACGCAATACTTCTTCACGTGCCTGGGCTTGAGCTGGGCGTTGCTGTAAAGGCCGTCCTGGCGGTAGCGCGCCGCCTGACGCGCACGGGCCGCAGCCACGCGAGCCCGGATGGACGCCGACGATTCCGCCTGCCCTTCCCGTCCAGGCCCTTGGGTCAACTCGCGGACCGGCACGGGAGGCACGTCCAGGTGAATGTCCAAACGGTCCAACAAGGGTCCTGAGAGCCGTGCCCGGTACTTTCTGACCTGGTTGGGGCTGCACACGCAGTCCCGCGTCCGATCGCCGTGGTAGCCGCAAGGGCAGGGATTCATCGCCGCCACCAGCATCACCCGGGCCGGATAGCGGAGCGAGGCGCTGACTCGCGTCAGGGCCACGGTCCCGTCTTCCAGGGGTTGCCTGAGGCCGTCCAACACATGACGCTTAAACTCCGGGACCTCATCCAAGAACAAGACTCCGTGATGCGCCAGGGACACTTCGCCTGGCTTCGGGACCGTGCCCCCGCCGATGAGCCCCGCATCCGAGATACTGTGATGGGGAGCCCGGAAGGGCCTGGTTGTGACCAAGGGATTCCCGCCCGTCAGCAAGCCCGCCACGCTGTGTACCTGCGTAGTCTCGATCGCCTCGGCCTGTTCCATCGGCGGCAGGATACCCGGCAGCCGCCTTGCCAACATGGTCTTGCCCGACCCAGGCGGACCGATCATCAGAATGTTGTGCCCGCCAGCCGCCGCCACCTCAAGCGCCCGTTTGGCATGGTCCTGCCCTTGCACATCCCGAAAGTCCTCATCCTCGGCTGGAGGAACGGCAAAGAGGGCCTCGCGATCCACGGTGGCAGGAGCAATGGCGCACCGGCCGTCCAAAAACTCGACCGCTTCAGGCAAGGTATGGATCGGATAGACGGCAAGCCCCTCGACCACCGCGGCCTCCGCCGCATTGTCGGCCGGCAGGACCAGCGAGTGGGTGTTCCGGCAAGCCAGTCCGATTGAGAGCATGCCGGGGATCGATTTGAGACGACCGTCCAGCGATAGTTCCCCGACCAGGACCCGTCCCGCCACCGCATCGGGCTTGAGCCGTTCTTCCGCGACCAGAATGCCTATGGCAATCGGCAGATCCAGACCCGAGCCTTCCTTCTTGAGGCCGGCCGGGGCCAGGTTCACCGTAATTTTCTTCACCGGGAATGAAAACCCGGTATTCTTCAGCGCCGCGCGCACACGATCGCGGCTTTCACGCACGATGGCGTCCGGCAGACCGACCACCGAAAACTGGGGCAGGCCACCGCCGATGTCCACCTCGACTTCCACTGGGTAGGCCTCCACTCCGACCAGCACGGCGCTCGTGACCTTAGCCAGCACCGACATGCTCCGCATGTAAGGCAACACTAACAAGGTAAACGACGTTGCGGATTATAGGCGCGGTGGGGCCGCTTTTCAACAGGCCGCGGATATTCGGTATAATGCGGCCATGCGCTTAGAACACCACGTTCTCATTCAGCCGATCGATAGGCGCCGAGATTCCTCTGAGCGGCCTCTCGACCGCCGGCCGCTCGTAGCCTGCTACAGCGTCGCGCTGGCCGTCGGCCTCGTCCTCTTGAGTTCGTTCGCCCTTGGGCAGGAGGGGCTTCAGCTCGGCACCAGGACCGTCCGGACAACCGCAGGCGCCGGCATCCTTTCCCAGCCGGTCGGAAGCCGGGCAGGAAGCCGTGCATCGGCCAAACAGGTGAGCACCGTCATGGCATTACTGGCTGCCTTCCAGGATGCCGGTGCGCTCCCACCGGAAGACAGTCCCGATGCGAACCGGCTCATCAAGGCGTTGATTCAATTTCAGTCCGCCTTCATGAAGAGCGACAATCAGGCTGTCCGGCAGTTCTTCCATGACGCCCTGGCCGCCAAACCGGGGGATCAAGCAGAAGCTGCCATCGAGTCATTTCGAAGCGACGGCTGGACCTCTCGGTCGCTTGAAGCGGTGGTCGATTATGCCGCCACGCATCCCTTGCAAGACCGGCCCGAGTTGCAGGTGGGCTTGGGTTTCTACAATGTCGGCGTGACCGATCTCGATCTTCTGAGCCGGACTTTCCGGACGGCGCGCAGTCTTCTGGCTGCACGAGGACGGGATCTGCACCAGGTCTATGACGCCAGACGGCGCGAGATGCCGGGCGTCAAACATTGACAGATTGCCCGATCCTGCTATCATCGCCCGCACACGGTCTCTCTGCAACAACATCAAACAACATCAGGAGGAAGTCAGCATGGCGACCAAAGCCTACATTTTGATCAAGGTCAAGGCCGGCAAGACCAAGGACGTCATCAAGTCGCTCAAGAATATCTCGGGGGTGGAGCATGCCCATCCCTGTTTCGGTCAGCCCGATATCTTCAGCTTCGTCAACGTGGCGGATGAGAAAGCGCTATCGGACGTGGTGATCACGAAGATCCACACGATCGACGGCGTGGAAGAGACCGACACGCACATCGTGGCGGAAACCTAATCTGCAAGACAGACGAGAGGGAGGGGGCGAGAGGCCGGAGTGATGCTGCCCGTAGCGGTGCGCTTGCCTCGCGCTCCTAACCTGATCCCCTACCCAAGCCTCACGGGCTTTCCCGTTTCGGCGGATCGGTAGCAGGCATCGGCGATCTCCACCGCCTTCTGGCCGTCAAGGCCCGTGATCGGCATGGGTGTACCAAGCTCGATCGCGCCCAGAAAAGCGGTCAGGGTCTCGACCAAGGTCGGGCGATCCTCGACCGTCCATTCGTCCGAGACGTTGCGCGAGAGGACCTTGCAGAGGCGGTGGCGATACCAATCGGCCATGAGCTGCCCCTTCTCCCCCACCCATTCGGCCCTTCCGACACGTCCCGCGCTCACACGGGACACATCGATGAGGCCGGACAGACCGCTTGTTGTCCGCAATCTGACCAGGGCCCTGGACTCAGGCTGCCCCGGTTCGTCATGCCAGAGTTCACAACAGACCTCGGCGACTTCTTCTCCGGTGAGGAAACTGACCAGGTCCAGTTGATGGACGCCGATTTCAAGGAGGACTCCACGACCGGCG
>SCVQ01000354.1 GCA_004296865.1 Nitrospirota bacterium | reverse complement strand
GGTGCGCCTGACCGAGACCTTGGCGCAGGAAATGTGGCCGTTCAACGTCGAGATCAATTGTGTGGCGCCGGGGTTTGTTATTACGAGGCTTCATCAGGATACGATTGCTGCGGGAGAAAAAGCAGGGAAAGCTTTTCTGGAGAATACGAAGCGTCAGATCGAGGCGGGCGGCGTGTCCGCCACGGTCGGGGCTGGGGCCGCCGCCTTCCTGATCTCTGACGAAGCTAAGGGAATCACCGGCAAATTCGTAGCGGCGCCCTATGACGGCTGGGATAGGTGGGGGAAGCACCTCAAAGAGTTGCAAGGAATGGACATCTTTACCTTGCGGAGGATTGTGCCTAAGGACCGCGGAATGGATTGGCAATAAGCGGATGGTCTCTGAGATGACGCTTCGAGTCGCCGTCGTTGGGTGCGGGTTGATTGGATCTCGTCGTGCCAAGGAAGCGAGCCAACATCCACGTACCAGCCTCGCGCTCGTCGCGGATGTGGATGAAGATCGGCGCACGCAACTCGCCACCCGTTATGCATGTTTGCCGGTTGCACAGTGGAAAGAGGCGATTGACAATCCTGCCGTGGACGTGGTCGTGGCCTCTACGCCGAACAGGTACACGGCCGAAATTGCCGTGGCGGCGCTCGCTGCCGGAAAGCACGTGCTGGTCGAGAAACCACCAGGCCGGAATCTCGTGGAGGCGAGGCAACTGGCCGAGGCGGCTCGAAAGGCAGGGCGCGTGCTGAAAATCGGGTTTAATCATCGGTATCACCCGGCGATCGACCGAGCGTACCGGCTCTATTCCGATGGCGCGATCGGGGGCATGATCAATATCCGGGCCCGGTACGGGCATGGTGGCCGACCAGGCTACGAGAAAGAATGGCGGGGCGACCAGGCTCTGGCCGGAGGGGGGGAGCTGACCGACCAAGGTGTGCATATTGCCGACCTGATCCAGTGGTTTGGAGGCGTGCCCTGCGAAGCCTTTGCGTTTCTCCAAACGGCGGTCTGGCCGATTCAGCCACTCGAAGACAACGCCTTTGGGCTCTTTCGCTACCGGAATGGCTCCATTGCAAGCGTGCATACCACGTGGACCCAATGGAAAAACCTGTTTTCATTCGAGGTCCACGGCCAGCTCGGCTCGCTCTGCATCGAGGGCCTGGGCGGGAGTTACGGGCCAGAACGGCTTCTCAGGGCCATCCGCAATCCTGCCGGGGGTGTGCCCACTGTGAATGAAGAATCGTTCGACGGGCCGGATCTCTCGTGGCAATTGGAGTGGGACGATTTTGTCCATGCGGTGGACGAAGGAAGGACGTACCGGGGCACACCGGAAGAGGGGGTGGGGGCCATGGCGATGATCGATGCCTTGTATCGGTCAGCCCGGTCAGGCGTCTTGGTCCGGCTGTCCGAAGCAACGGCCTGACGATGAACCGCAACGGATCTTGCGCTGTCTTTCTTGATCGGGATGGCGTGATCAATGAGGTGGTGTTTCGGGATGGCCGACCAGCTTCGCCACGGACCGTCGAGGAATTCCGATTGTGCGAAGGGGTCGGCCCGGCGCTGGCGCTGCTTGCGGAAGCTGGGTTCCGACTCTTTGTGGTCA
>SCVQ01000353.1 GCA_004296865.1 Nitrospirota bacterium | reverse complement strand
ACACGCTGGTACTTTCAGCGGCGACTTATTTCTAGTGTCATGCGGCGGGGAGGCGATTCATCGCCTCCCCGCCGCCGAGATCCATCGAGAGGCTTCGCGTGCGCGCTTGCAAAACCTTCCTGCCGTTGATTATCCTGGCAAGCTCGTCCGTGGGCTGTGCCACAGTGGGCGGGGTTCAAGAGAACTATGTGGTCTGTGCCTACGACACGGCCTGGCAAGCCTCCCTGGACGCCATGAAGACCAGAGGGGTGTCGGCCCAGGACAAGGAGAAGGGCACGATCGAAACAGGTTGGGTTGAAAACCGTCTCGTCGGCCGCCCTTACGGAGCGTTTGGGCGCAGCCTTGAACAAGACAAGGAACGGGCCCGCGTCGTCGTGACCCTGAAGAAGATCAACGACGTCACCCAGGTCGGCGTGAATGAAATCCGGGAACACTGGGGCTTCCGCGGCGGCGCGCATCTCTTTCAGTGGATTCCAGTGGAGCCGTCGGAGGAAGCCATCGCCGGAGTCATGAAGCTGATCAATGCCAAATTAAAGGAGCGCGGATGTTCCCCCGGCTGAGCCCGACGCGGTTTCTCTTGGTGGCAGGAGTCCTCCTGGCGATCACCGCAACACCCGTCCGGGCCGAGCGGGTCTTCGACAGAGAGCTCAACCGGTGGCTCACACCGGAAGAACTGAACCATTCGGATGTCTTCCTGACCGAAGAGGACGCCGTCAAGTTGATGTTCCCCCAATCGGAGCGGGTCCGAAAAGAGGTCCTGCGCCTCAACCGTGAACAAAAGACGCTGGTCGAGTCGCGGATCGGCTGGAAGTTCCCCGAAGAATCTTTTGAAGTGTACGTCGGCGAGACCGGGACAACCATCGACGGCTATGCCATGGTCCACAATACGATCGGCAAACACAAGCCGATGACCTACATGGTGGGAGTGGACAACAAAGGGCGTGTGTCCAACGTCGAACTGCTGATTTTCCGTGAAGCGCGCGGCAGCGAGGTCCGCACCAAACGATTCAACTATCAATACGAGGGCAAGACGGTCCTGGACCCGGTCAGGATCAACAAGGACATCATCAACATCAGCGGCGCCACCATGTCGGTGCGATCCATGAGCGCCGGCGTCAAGCGGGTCCTGGTGCTCGTCGATGAGTTTTACCTGAAACCCCAAGGACTCGGCAGCGACCAGGTTGCGGCGAAACGGGCCGAGAAGGGCCTTCTCGGTTCGCTCTTCGGCGACTGAGGGCGGAAACTCCCATGCGCAACTTCAACACCCGATTCAGACTCCGCGACACTGACCGGCACATCCGGCTGCTCTACACCCTGTTCCTCCTGCTGATGCTGTCCGGCTTTACTTTCTCGTTCTTCTGGGCCCACAGCATGACCGGCCTTTCTCCCCAGGGCATCGCCGACCATTATTTGGGGTCCGATGCAACCTACGGCGAGCCGATGTCCTTCCGCGAGCTGGCTGAGGTCACGCACTTTCACCTGTTCACGATGCCGGTGGTCTTCATGATCCTGGTGCACGTGCTCTATCTGACCGAGGCCAGCAACCGATTGAAGCAACTCACGACCTATGGGGCATTTGCCGGGGTTGCCCTCGATCTGATCTCGCCCTGGCTGATTGCCTATGTCTCGCCGATCTTCGTCTTGACCATGCTGACCGGAGATCTGCTGATGCTGGCCGGTTTTCTCGTGATGTTTTCGATTCCCCTGTATGAGATGTGGGTGCTTGAGCAGCCGCTGCTGGCAGGGAAGAAAAGCGATTGATGACGGGTTGATCAGCCGAACGACAGGATAAAGGCCAGAGGCAACGAGTCCAGAGCCCAAGGTCGCAGCCTGCGACCTTGGGCTCTGCTGTTTTGAGTCACACAATGCGAGTTAGCGAGGTGCCAATGACAATCACACAGAATACATCAGGCGTAAACAAGAGGATGCAGCCGGACACCCTTTGTCTCTTGGCTACGCGCAAAGTCGGATCAGTCTCCCCTCACAACCGGCCACAGTTTGAGATCGCCTCGCTGCTCTCACTCCTGCAGACAATGGCGACTCAACGGCCGCACTTGCTCGGTCACGGCGATCGGACCGCCTCCTACGCGTTGCTGTTGGGGACAGCCGTGGAACTCTCGGCGGCCGACCTGATCCATCTGCACTATGCCGCGTTGCTGCACGACATTGGGCAGCTCACCTTACCCGACGAGTTGTTGAAGAAGGACGGCCCCCTCACCGCAGAAGAATACGAGCAGGTCCAGTCTCACCCAAGGGCCGGGGCCGAACTCCTGGAACCCATTTCATTCTTGCAAATCCCGGCCTTATGGATCGCGCACCACCACGAGCGTTGGGACGGCACAGGCTATCCCTACGGCCTGCCGGGCCCCTTCATTCCCCTGGGCTCCCGCATCCTGGCGGTTGCGGACACCTTCGATGCGCTCACCTCGAACCGGCCTGATGGCCAGCTTTATAACCAGGAATCCGCCCTACGATTGCTTCGAATGGTCG
The DNA here is from genome assembly GCA_004296865.1 of Nitrospirota bacterium. Taxonomy (GTDB): domain Bacteria; phylum Nitrospirota; class Nitrospiria; order Nitrospirales; family Nitrospiraceae; genus SCVQ01. The sequence goes on along the minus strand of SCVQ01000353.1, from coordinate 145 downwards.
CTGGCTCCCAGCTCGATCCGACACTGGTCGAGGTCTTCGTCCGGCTGGAACCTGAATTGGTCAAGATCCACCTTACCCGGGGCGGGTTGTGCCTCCCGCCCCAGGGCGGGGCGCCTCCGTTCCTCCGGGAGGCCCCCCGCCCACC
>SCVQ01000352.1 GCA_004296865.1 Nitrospirota bacterium | reverse complement strand
TGGGCAGGGGCATCGTTGGGCTGAGCTTACGGCGGGAGTGGCCTTTGGGTTGGTTGTGGCGCTGGGCGCCCGCCGTCCGGCCTTCCCTGTTTGATTCGTGTGAGACGCTCCCGCATCGGCGGGAGTCGGAACGATCAGGACCAGTGTACTTGCGAGACAGAGGATTACGGCTGCGTGCCGGAGGAAAGAACGCGTCGTTGCCATGAGGCACCTCCTCGTGGTTACGGTAGTCAATGCCGAGGAAGTGCAAAACTCGTGCGCGGGTTAGGCCGGATCGAAGACTTGCGGAAAAGGGCAGAAAGGTTATGGGCAAACAGGGGGTGAAAAAAGAGCCCGCTCCTGTGTTGAGCGGTTGCCGGTCAACGAGGGTAGATGAGTCCAGACCGACCGCACGGCCCGATGCCTGCGGTCCCGCATCTTCCTGATGATGGGCCGAAGCCTCAATCGGTCGTGCCTACTGGCACCGAGCAGAAGATGCGCCTCTTCGGTTGTGGTCTCGCCTCGCTGACGCCGAACCCTCGGGTATGCTCACAGGAGCGGGCCCCGCTTGTCCGGTGGCGTCATGTATACTGGATCACCTCCCCTCGTGATTTAGGGCATGCCCTATGGGGGTTAACGTGCTCCTGATTGAAAATGATGTCAAGAGGAAATCTTTTCAAGTTCTGACGCATAGTTCATGCCACGGCGTCAGGCTCGGTTGACAAAGCGGAAAAGCGCGTGGTGGAATACGTCCGCACCTTGTATCTCGTGAAGCGTATCTCGTTGAAGTCCATACGAACAACGCTTCACGAACGACACTTCACGAATCACGGAGGGCTTTATCATGGATATGTTTGGCAAGGTGGGCTTGGTGGAGATACCGCTTTTGATCGCGCCGGATCAAAAAGCCTGGCTGGATCAGATGGTGAAGGAGGGGAAGATTGCCGTCCCACCGGGGGGAAGCTTGGAGAAGGGCTCCTTGATCTCGATGTTCATCCGGATGTTGCTGCACAATGCTATGGAAGAGCAGAAGCGGCAGGCCGCGCTCGATGCAGAGGACGAAGACGACGAATAGGAAGTCAGGCGTGAAACGTGAAGCGTCTGTCGTGAAGCGCGGGCAGAGACTTAAACTGTATCTAAACAGACCACCAGAGCATTCGATCAGATACAGGCGAGACCTATGAAGTACTGTTCCAGTCTTGCCACTCACTTCACGCTTCACGAACGACGAGATACGAGCGACTAGAGATTCTTGAAGGCGGCTCTTGCCGCCAGAATGGTCTTCTCGATATCGACGGAACTGTGGGCGGTCGAAAGGAAGGCGGCTTCGAACTGGGACGGGGCGAAGTACAGGCCCTGTTCCAGCATCGCGTGGAAAAATTTCGCATAGGCCTGCGTGTCGGACGTTTTCGCTGAGGCGTAGTCCACCACCGGTCCTCGCGTAAAGAAGGCCCCCAGCATCGATCCCACCCGCGTTTGCGTCAGCGGCACGCCGGCTTTCTTGGCGGCCTCGCCCAGCCCCTCAGCCAGCCTTGCCGACAGCTTGTCGAGTTTCTTGTAGAGGCCCGGCGTCTTCAGCCGCTTGAGGGTCTCGATCCCCGCGGTGACAGCGAGCGGATTCCCCGAGAGCGTGCCGGCCTGATAGACCGGCCCGGCCGGCGCGATCATCTGCATGATTTCTTTTCTGCCGCCGTAAGCTCCGACCGGCAATCCGCCTCCGATGATCTTTCCCAGGCACGTCAGATCCGGCGTCACGCCGTAGAGTGTCTGGGCGCCGCCATAGCCCACGCGGAAGCCCGTGATCACTTCATCGAAGATCAAGAGAATGCCGTGCGCCCGCGTTAGCTCGCGAAGGGCCGGCAGGAAGTCGTCCCCCGGCGGCACGACGCCCATGTTGCCCGCCACCGGCTCCACGATGATGCAGGCCAGGTCCCGATGATGTGTCTGGACGAGTCGCTGGACGGTCTTGATGTCATTGTAAGGCGCGGTCAGCGTGTGGCGCGTGAAATCGGTCGGGACGCCGGGACTGTCGGGGATGCCGAGCGTGGCCAGCCCGGATCCGGCCTTGGCGAGGAGGTAGTCGCTGTGCCCGTGGTAGCACCCTTCGAACTTGAGGATGCCGTCGCGTTTGGTATAGCCGCGGGCCAGCCGGACGGCGCTCATGACCGCTTCCGTGCCGGAGCTGACCAACCGGACCTGCTGCATGGAGGGCACTGCCTCGGCGATCATCTGCGCGAGGCGGACCTCCAATTCGGTCGGCGCGCCGTAGCTGGTGCCCTTGGCTGCGGCGCGGGCGATGGCCTTGATGATCGGCGCGGGCGCATGGCCTAGGATCATCGGTCCCCAGGAGAGGACGTAATCGATGAAGCTGTTGCCGTCCACGTCGTAGAGGCGTGAGCCCTTGGCGCGTTTGATGAACAGTGGCTGGCCGCCCACGGACCGGAAGGCACGGACCGGGCTGTTGACCCCGCCGGGGATATAGCGCTGCGCCTCGAGAAAGAGTTTCTTGGAATTGGTCGTTTTCATGTGCGGTGGTCCTTTCGAAAAAACGCGGTGCAACCTAGCACGCGGTCTCTTGCAAGGTCAACGGCAGCCCGTCCCGCTGTGGCGAG
>SCVQ01000351.1 GCA_004296865.1 Nitrospirota bacterium | reverse complement strand
GCTCTTCCGATCTTGCAACGCGATAGCGGTAAGGAAGCCCTAACGATCGCCGATTGGGTCCCGACCGTGGACATCAGTGAGACGGAAACCGAGTATCTCATCAAGGCGGAACTGCCGGAAATCAAGAAGGAGGACGTGAAAGTCACGCTGGCCGACGGCGTGCTGACGATCCAGGGCGAGCGGAAGCAGGAAAAGGAGGAGAAAGGCAAGAAGTACCACCGTGTGGAGCGGTCCTATGGACGTTTCGTGCGGAGCTTCGCGCTGCCCGACTATGTCGATGACGCCAAGGTCACAGCGGAGTTTAAGGACGGTGTCCTCAGTCTTCACCTCCCGAAGGCAGAAAAGGCCAAGCCCAAGGCGATCGAAGTGAAAGTGAGTTGAGTGCCAGGCCCGCCGCGTCGCGTGATGCGGCGGGCTTCCCCTGCGGCTCACCAGATCGCGAGGGCTTGCAGGTCGGTTAAGACTCGCGCTGCTCGATCGGTACGTAGGCGCGGTTGTGCTCCCCGGAATAAATCTGGTCCGGCCGATAGAGCTTGTTCTCGCGCAGCTGCTCGAACCAGTGGGCCAGCCAGCCGGCCACGCGGGCCATGGCAAAGATGGGCGTGAAGAAATCCACGTCGAGGCCCATCTTGTCGTAGACGATCCCCGAATAGAAATCCACGTTGGGATAAATTTTCTTTTCCCCCAGCAACTCGGCTGACACGCGCTCGACTTCCAGGGCCAGGTCGTAGAGGGGGGAGGTGCCGCATTCCCTGAACAGCTTTTCGCAGAGCGTTTGGAGGACGATGGCGCGCGGGTCTTTCACTCTATAGACGCGGTGTCCCAACCCCATGATTTTCTGCTTTGCCTGCAGCTTCGCCTCAAGATACGGCCGGACGCGGGCCGGCGTGCCGATCTCTTTCAGCATCTGAACCACTTCTTCATTGGCCCCGCCGTGCAGGGGGCCTTTCAACGCTCCGATCGAGGAGGCGACCACGGTATAGGGGTCGGCAAGCGTCGAGGCGGTCACGAGCCCCGTAAAGGTGGAGGCGTTCATCGTATGTTCCGCATGCAGGATCAGGCAGGCGTCCAGCGTTTCGGCCAGCACCGGGTTTGGCTCTTTCTCCGACAGCATGTACAAAAAGTTTTCACAGAAACTCAACTCGTCGCGAGGTGCGATGTGGTCGTCTCCACGGCGAATCCGCGCATAGGCGGCCATGATCGTGGGCAGCTTGGCGATCAGCCTCACGGCCGACCAATAGTTGTTCTCGGTGTCTCGGACGTTTCGTCCGGGATAGAACATGCCCAACGCCGCCACGGCCGCTTGCAATGCATCCATCGGGTGGCCATGCTCGGGCAGGCACTTGATGAGATCGACGATCTTGAATTTGATGCGGCGGTGCTGGGTGATGTCCTGAGTGAAGTCGACCAATTCTGCTTTGGTTGGCAGCCGAGCGAACAGCAGGAGATAGGTCGTCTCCAAGAAGGACGACTTCGCGCAGAGGTCCTCGATCCGAATGCCGCGGTATTCCAGAATGCCCCGCTCGCCGTCCACGTCGCTGACCGAGGATTTGGCGGCGGGCACCCCGGCCAACCCCGGCATGAAATCATGCGGCATCGTTCCCACTCCCTTCTTCTTGCGAAGTATTTGCGCAAGGCCGACGGCCTGTGCCTGACGCCTCACGGTCCATGACCGTCTCAGTTCCGCCCCGCATACGGCTTGCCATCGCCGCATCGAGTGTCTGGTGAGTGTCGCGAGAGAATGGCATGGTCTAGTCGATCATAGGAGGCTTAAATCCTGCGAGTCAAGGCATGTTTCAGGCTTGAAAGTGACGAGGACTCTTCGGCATACTCGTTTCATGACGCGATGGGGTATTGTCTTGCTGGTGGTGGGTGGTGTGACGTTGCTAGGAGGTCTCCTGGCCGTCTGGCGTGGCGCTCCTGAACCGGCCGCCTCGTCTGACCGCCAGCAACGGATTGTTTCGCCTGGGAAGGCCGTTGGGGCAAGTGTCCTCAGCCACGGAGGGCCTGTATCGGCCCGAGGCGTTCTCGATCCCAAGTCTGCTCGGCCGACGGCTGAGGAGCCAGCCTCTCGCTCCGTGATAGAATCTGGCGCCCGACCGGAGGGGGGACGATGAGGATCGCAACGCGAGCGACGCGATGGGTGGGATTCGCTGCTGGGGTCATAGCCCTGCTGGCGGGGTCGCCTGCACTCCCACAGCAGGATCCGACCGTTCTGTTCGCCGTCGTCACGAAGGCTCCGAAAGACAGAAGCCGGGTGACCGCTCAGGTGTCCGACGGCGGGCCCTCTGCCGAGGTGGTCTTGATCCCAAGCGAGTCAGTCGTAGAGAACCTCATCTGGAAGAAGTTGGAGGTCTGCCATTCTCTCCGGCTCGAAGGCTGGAAGAATCAGGAGGGGTATCGGATCGTAGCCGTGAAGGTCCTGGACGCCGGGATGCTGCCGATGACATTGCAAAGTATCGCCGGAGATTGTCTCATCAAAAGAGCCTTGGAGTATGCCCCCCTCGTGGATTAACACAGGGCAGGCATGAACGATGGGTGAGGAAGGCTGAACGGCGAAGTTCCGAATCCAACCGTTCGGCGTGGTTCTCTAGGCGGTGCAGGCCGGACAGTCCACCCGTTCCGGCTCAGCGTCGGCCTCTTCGAGGGTCAGCGGGAAATACTGGTCGCAGGTGCGGCACCGTCTGATCTCGAAATAGGCGACGCCGCTGTCATCGATGTCGGTCGGTAGCAACAGCTCCGTCGGATCGTACCCCAGCAACACCCCGTCGCTGAACTTGACGACGGCAAGCCGTTCGTTAAAGAGTTCGAAGGCCGCTTCTTGCTCCTTGCGTTCAGGCACGTGCCCGACCACGAAGACCGGCTGTCCTTTCCGCTTCGTCCGCAAATCCTTGAGGGTTCGCTGCGACGTCGTGGCAACGGCAAAGTTACCGCTCGAACTGGTTCCCGCCAAAGGCATAGGTGATTCTCTCGGGAGTGTCAGATGAGTACGCACCGGCAGAGTGCATTGTTTGTAGCACGCGTTTGGAAATGGCGTCAAGACAAGGGAAACCCTAACGGAACGAGGCAAGGACATTGGAGGACCGCACCATGAAGCTCATCATTTACCAGAAGCCGACCTGCAGCACCTGCCGGGAGGCGCTCAAACTGATTCAGGCGAGCGGGCAACCCTATCAGGCCGTGAACTATTATGAGCAGCTTTTCACGAAGGCGCAGCTCAAGGGGCTATTGAAGAAAGCCGGCCTCAAGGCAAGGGAGATTCTTCGCACCAAAGAGGATCTCTATAAGACGCTCGGCCTGGCCGGATCGCGGCATACGGAGGATGAGTTGCTCGATTTACTGGTCGCGCATCCGGACCTGATCCAGCGGCCGATCGTGGAGAAAGGCGAGACCGCCATGCTGGCGCGGCCGGCCGAGACCGTCAAGCGCTTGCTTTAGTCGGCCGACGTCAGCGTGAGCCTTCCGCTTTGGGGATCGACGCTGACCAGGGTCCTGCCCTCGATCACGTCGAGCAAGGCTTCTCCGGCCAGTTCCCGTCTCCAGCCATTCAGGATTGGGAAGTCCAGTTGCATTCGATCCTGTTTGGCTTCCACTAGAGCTTGCAGGTCGGCCGAGCTGGCAAGCAGGCCGGGAGCGATCTCCATTTCCACTGCACGAGCCTTGAGGACCGCCTGCAGGAGGTCTGTTAGGCCGGCCGCCTCCGGCTCCGGCCTGCTGGTACGGGGAATCTCAGGCCAGTCGGCCTGGGGAAGTGCGAGCCCGGTCCGGATGGCCGCCAGAATGGCCTCCCCGTTGCGTTCAACCTCGGAGGGGTGGAGTCCTCTCGTGGCCCGCAGGAGGGACAGCGTCGAGGGGGTGCGGCGGGCCAATTCCAAGAGCACTTCGTCGCGGACGATCCGGCCCCTCGGGACGTTTCGGCGTCGCGCTTCTTCTTCCCGCCACGCCACCAGTTCCCTGAGTGCCGCCGCCGCCCTGGGCTTCAGATTGTCCCAGCCCCGAATCCGCTGGTAGCGAAGGCGGGCGGCTTGCGATCCCTCGCTCAACTTCGATCCAAGCCGCATAAACTCTTCCCTGACCCATTCGGTCCGGCCCAGGGATTCCAGCTTGTTGCTCAAGTGTTCGTAGACGGGCAGGAGAAATTGCACGTCTTCCGACGCATAGGCGATCTGCTCGCGGCTCAGCGGGCGCTGGCTCCAGTTCGATAACGTATGAGACTTGTCGAGCTTGGTCCCAAGGATACGCTGGACCAGATGCGCATAGGCCACTTGCGTTCCGTACCCGACCATGGCGGCGGCCATCTGGGTGTCGAAAATAGGGCCTGGCACCCGGCCGGTGTGAGAGTAGAACAACTCCAAGTCCTGCCGTCCGGCGTGGACGACCTTCTCGATAGAGGGGTTGTGGAGGAGGTCCCCGAAACTCTCCAGCGATCCGATGGCGGGAAAGTCAATCACCGCACAAAGGTCGTCGGCCGCCACCTGAATCAGTTCCAGGCGGGGCACGAAACTGTCCTCGCCGACGAACTCCGTATCGAGGGCAAACCGAGCCTTCTCGCCAAGCTGCCGGCAGAGGGTCCGAAGACCGGATGAGTCGGCAATGTATTGGGGGGGCGGGTGGCTCACGTCGCGGCCGATCACTCGGATGGCTGTCCGTTAAAGTGTGGCTTTGATTGCGGCCCTGCCTGTACGATATTCATGTATTCCTTGAGATACTGATAGGCCTCGATGATGCGTCGCAATTCCGGCTCAGAGCTTCGGTCTCCGTCTCGCGCGTCAGGGTGCAGTTCCTTGGCGCGCTGACGAAAGGCTCTGGTGATGGCCGACATGGAACTGCTGTCGTCCAACCCGAGTGCGGCAAAGGCTTCGGGGGCAGTGGCGATCTCGCCTCGTGAAGCCGTCGGTCCTCCGCCTCCCCCACCCGCTGTTTTGAAGAAGTCTGCAAAGTTGATCCGCCGCCGCCTGCGCCTGGGCCGTTGTCGGATTTCGCTGTCAAATTCCTCGAACCGGTCCTCCACGAACTCCAAGCGGGAGTCGAGCCGTGTTGCTCCGGACAGGTCATGAATCAGTGCGAGATCCTCCTCGATCAGACCCAACGTCCGGTCAATCTCTTCCAGCCCCTCTTCGACTTTAAAATAGGTATCCACTCGATCCTGCATCATATGGTCTATGGCAAAACACAGGCTGTCTTCCGTTTTGCTCCTCAACTCCTCGATCCGCCGGCGCATCCCCACCCGATACTTGCCCAATTTCCGCTCATCAAAAGCCATTACACTCCTGCCTCTACCTGCGTTCGGTCGGAGAGTCCTGACCGCCCATGCTGCAGCGTGGGTCCATTCTAGCATTCGGAGTTGCCCACAGCAATGCGCTCTGTGCGTGGGGCGTCGTGGTTCAGGAGGCGGTTTTTGGCAAGCTCCCGCTCATGCGCAGCAGCCCTCCAGGAATTTTTTGGACATTTTCGAGAAAATCTAAAGGTTCCATAGGGACGAAGTCCCACATACGTTTACGTTGCTACCCTGAGCGACCATGAAGGATCGGATGAGGGCATGGAATAGTTGACATTGAAGACCATTTAGATTAGGGTGAGCGCCCAGTTTCAAAGATAGGCAGTGTCAATCCACGTCGGAAGGAGGTGATCTCAGATGAAGCGGATTATGGTTGCCATGCTCGCAGTGATGCTCCTCGCTGGCTTCAGCGGTATGTCCTTCGCGGCCGATGCCCCTAAGGCGGATGCCAAGACCGAGAAGAAGGCGGATACCAAGGGCGCCGAGAAGAAGGAAGAGAAGAAGGCCGAGAAGAAGGAAGAGAAGAAGGGTCACTAATTCTTCTGTTCTCCAGCTTTGCCGAATGAACGGCCCGCGCTCGGCCCACGTCGAGTCAGCGGGCCGGTTCTTTTTCCGGACCTGTCTCGCACGTGCTCCTGCGGACTCCCTCAAGCAGGGTTGACCGGCGCTTTCCGGGAGTGCTACGGTCGGAGCAATGACACGCGAGCCTGCCAAGCACCCTCCGAACCGCCTCGCCCAAGAGACGAGCCCCTATCTTCTTCAACATGCCGCAAACCCCGTGGACTGGTATCCCTGGGGCGAGGAGGCGCTTCGTCGCGCCAAAAGCCTCAATCGGCCCATCTTGCTCTCTATCGGCTACTCGGCCTGCCATTGGTGTCACGTGATGGAACGGGAGTCGTTCGAGGATGAGCGCATGGCCTCGCTCATGAACGAACATTTCATCTGTATCAAGGTGGATCGAGAAGAACGGCCGGACCTCGACGAGATCTACATGCAGGCCACCATCCAGCTCAACCACGGGCAAGGCGGTTGGCCCATGACCGTCTTTCTCACTCCGGAACAGGAGCCGATCTTCGCCGGCACGTACTTTCCGCCGACCGACCGATGGGGCCGGCCCGGGTTTGCTACGGTTCTCCAGAAGGTGGCGGAGTTCTGGCGTCAGGACCCGAACGGCCTTCGTCGCCAGGCGTCTCAACTGACGGAACGGTTGAAAGCCGCGATGCGCGTCACTGCGCCCATGACCGTGGGCGAGGCGGAATTAAACGCCGCTGCCGCTCAGTTTGCCGAGGACTTCGACGCCCAGCATGGAGGCTTTGGCGGTGCGCCAAAATTCCCGCCCGCCACAGGGCTCTCCTTGCTGCTCCGGCACCACCATCGCACCGGCGAACTGCAGGCTCTGACCATGGTCTGCAAGACGCTCGACGCGATGGCGGCGGGCGGTCTCTACGACCAGATCGGCGGGGGCTTCGCCCGTTATTCCACCGACGAACGTTGGCTGGTCCCCCACTTCGAGAAGATGCTCTACGACAACGCCCTCCTCACCCGCGCCTATATCGAGGCCTATCAGGTCACGGCTGACCGGAATTACCGTCGCGTTGCGACCGAAACCCTCGACTACATCCTGCGGGAGATGACCGCGCCGGACGGCGGGTTTTACTCGGCCACTGATGCGGACTCAGAAGGGGTCGAAGGCAAGTTCTTCGTCTGGACGCCGGAGGAGGTTCGCGCCGCGGTGCCTTCGGATGAGGATGCGCGACGGTTCTGCGCCTATTACGACGTCACGTCAGGCGGCAACTGGGAACACACGAGCATCCCTCATACCCCTCGTTCGCTGGAAGAGGTGGCCCGCGATCTGACGATTGAGCCGCAAGCACTGCGCGCCACGCTCGACCGCCTGCGTCCGTTGGTGTATGAGGCCCGGCTGAAACGGGTGCCACCAGGCTTGGACGATAAAGTACTCACGGCTTGGAACGGCATGATGATCGGCGCGATGGCCGAGGGGGCGCGCGTATTGGGTGACGGCCGTTACTTGGATGCGGCGGAACAGACGGCGGATTTTCTGCTTCAGACCATGCCCCGACCGGACGGCGGCCTCTATCGTACCTACCGGGCCGGCAAAGCGCATCTGCAAGGATGTTTGGAGGACTATGCCTATCTTGCGGAAGGCTTGATCGATCTCTATGAAGCAGGCGCGCATGAAGGGTATCTGAACGAAGCCCGGCGTCTAGCCGAGCGGGTTCTGGAAGATTTCCGCGACACCGAGCATGGCGGGTTCTTTACGACCGCCAGGGACCATGAGGCATTGATCCTCCGCAGCCGCGAAGGCTCCGACAGCGCGATCCCCAGCGGCAACGCGGTCGCCGCCTCCGTCTTGGCCCGCCTGGCCTTTCACTTCGACCGGACGGACTTCCGGGAGGCCGCGACGGATGCGATCCGCGCCTATGGCCGCCAGGTCGCGCGCTATCCACGTGCCTTTGCCAAGAGCCTTGCCGTTGTGGATCTGCTCCTGACCGGTCCGACGGAGTTGGCCTTGATCGGGACACCGGGTGAGCCGGGCTACGAAGCCCTCCATGCTGAGGTCAGCCGTCGATATCTGCCCAACCGGATCATTGCGCAGCACGATCCGAACGGCCCGGCCACGCAGCACCCCCTGCTGATCGGCAAGGGCAAGGGCAAAGGCAAAGGATTGGTCAAGGGGAAGGCGGCCCTCTATATCTGTCGGAACTTCGCCTGTCAGGCACCGATCGCAGATCCAAAAGCCGTTGCGGAGGCCTTGCACAAGCACTTATCGGGAGGGGGGGCGGATGCGGCCGCGGGGCAGAAGGCACTCGATGGTCGGCGGCTCCAGGGCCATGCCACGTCGGGCGGCACCGGTGCATATGCCGTCCGCTTCGTGAATCACTCACGAAACACGCGGGGCTACGGATCCCTGGGCTCGACCGGCCTCACCGTCAGCAAGCTCGGCTTCGGCGGCTATCGCGTCGATGCGGAGGAACCCGAACACCGTGCCGCACTCGTCAAGGCCTTGCGGGAGGGCTGCAATCTCATCGACACCTCCACCAATTACACGGACGGCGAAAGCGAGCGGCTGGTCGGCTCCGTTTTGGCCGAGTTGATTGCACTGGGGAACCTGACGCGGGAAGAGATTATCGTCGTCTCCAAGATCGGCTATGTACAGGGCCGGAACCTCAAGCAAGCGGAGGCCCGTGAGAAAGCCGGCAAACCCTACCCCGACATGGTCAAGTACGGCGAGGGAATCTGGCACTGTCTGCATCCGGAGTTTTTGGCCGACCAGTTGCATGGTTCGCTGGATCGTCTGGGGCTGAGCACCCTGGACGTCTGCCTCCTGCACAATCCGGAATACTTCCTGTCCGATGCGATGCATCGCGGGGAGGATCGGAGCGCCGATCGAATCGATGAGTTGCGCCGGCAGTTTTACGACCGCCTCCGGCAGGCCTTCGCCTACTTTGAAAGCCAGGTGGCCGCTGGCCGCCTGCGTTACTACGGCGTCTCCTCCAACACCTGCACGGCTTCCTCCGAGAACCCGGAATCCACGTCGCTGCACCTCATGCTGGACGCCGCAAGAGCTGCGGCCCGGCAAGCCGGAGTCGAAGCCCATCACTTCAGCGTGCTCCAATGTCCGATGAATCTCCTAGAATCGGGAGCTCTCCTGACCGCCAACACCGGACCCGATGGGAAACAGACACCGCTCGAGCTGGCGCAAAAGGCCGGGATTGCCATCCTCCTCAATCGTCCGCTGAATGCCATGCCGGCCAAGGGAGGGACCATGATCCGCTTGGCCGAGCTGCCGATCGAGCCCTCGGCGGTCTCCTTTGAAAGTCAGAAAGACACAGTCGCCGGGCTGGAACAAGAGTACCGGCGCGAGATCGCCCCGCAGGTGCCGCATTCCGGCCAGGGGCTTTCGCCTCAGGAGTACTTCACCTGGGCGGACGAGCTGGCCAAGATAAGGCCGCGAGTCCAGAGCCTGGAACATTGGGAACAGGTCGAGAATCAGATGATCGCCCCCCACATCAATCAGGTGCTCCGCGCCTTGACACAGATCATGACCGGAGGCTTGGGGGATCGCTGGCAGGACTGGCGGGAACGCTATCTGCCCGAGCTGCTGGTGTTGCTGAAGGAACTGCGGCGGGAAGCGACGATCAAGAGTCGGGACGTGACATCGGCCATCGCCACGCTCATCGACCCCTTGCTCCCGGAGGCCAAGCGGAAAGAGTCCTTGTCACGGAAAGCGCTCTGGGTCCTGGCCTCAACGCCCGGCGTCACCAGCGTCTTGAACGGGATGAGGACGCCCGCCTATGTGGACGATTCGATGGCGATCCTGAACTGGGAGCCCCTGCCGGATGTTCGTCCGCTCTACGACGTGTTGCAACGAGTCCCCTGAATCAGCCTCCGATAGGCTGCCTTCTTCGGCGTCTCCCCTAAAAGAACCGTTCCCCGATCGCTTGTCAGAGTGGCAATTCCCCATAATCTCAACGAATGGCCGGATGTGCTACCATTCTGCCGCTCTGCGCCGATTTCGGTGCGGCGCGCTTCCGGTTCTGAGTGGCTTTTGAAACCGAGCGGATATTGCATGGACGGTGGCGAATCGGGAATCAGCGGCCTATCGCGACGCAGGGCAGCGGCGGCCATGTGGTTTCTCGTAGCCATGAGCGGTCCGATCTGCGATCTTGCCTGGGCCGGACAGGAAGCCTCCCCCGAGGGGGCAGACCAGGCTCAGACCGGCTCAGTCAGCCCCCAGCCTTCGCCTTCGGATGAGCCTCGTCACGCTCAGCACGAACGAGACCTCACACACTTTCATAAGGACCGCGCTCACTATCAGGAAGGAACCACGGATACGCATGCGTTCAACTGGCCGGATGGATCCATCCGAGTGCTTAAAAAGACCGACCTGCATTTGGACAAGGTATTGGGGGTGCCGGAATGGCTCCACATCGGGCTGCACCAGAGAACGCGTTACGAAACGCTCGATCAGCCCTTTCAGAAAGGACAAGTGAGCGGCGAGCACCTCGTCGCTCTTCAGACCTTGCCGAGCCTGGGGATTCGCCGCGACGCTTTCCGTTTCTTCGCGGAGATGATCGATGCCCGCGTCTATGGCTCCTCGGACCGGTTTGTGACGACCAATTCCTTCGTGGACAAAACCGACATCCTGCAGCTCTACGGAGGCCTGGGCACGCAGAACTTCCTGGAAACGAATCTCCACGCAGAGGCGACATTCGGCCGGCAGACGTTCGATTTCGGCTCCCGGCGGCTGATCGGGCGGAACCAGTTCAGAAATACGGTCAATGCGTTCGATGGTCTTCACGTGAGTCTGGGAGATGACCGGAACTGGCAAGTCAGGGCGTTCGTCGTGGCGCCGGTTCAGCGGCTCACGGCCAAGCCCGATACCGAGGCGCGAACCTTGTTCTGGGGCGCTTTCTTGGGGCAGAGGGGGCTCAAGTGGGCCCATACGGACCTCTACCTCTATTTTTTAGAGGATGAGGTCAAGCCTGGTGCCGTGCCCGGACTGCAGCGATCTCTGCTCACCCCCGGCTTCCGTCTGTTCAAGGAGCCGGCGACCGGTGAAGTCGATTATGAAGTCGAAACCGTGTGGCAGGTAGGACGGGCCGCGTTGGTCCAGGGAGGTCCCCAGCTTCAAAAGTTCGCCTATTTCCAACACGTCCAGATGGGCTATACCTTCGACTTACCCTGGAAGCCTCAGCTGCTCATTCGTTATGACTATGCCAGCGGCAATCATGATCCCAACGGTAACAAAGATGGGCGATTCGATACCTTGTACGGTCCAACGAACTTCGAGCTGAATCCGACCGGCGCTTTCGAGGTCTTTGCCCGCTCGAACATCAGCTCGCCTGCCTGGCGGCTGGCGGTGGATCCGAGCCGCATGGTGCGCGTGACCTTTCAACACCGGGTTTTCTGGCTGGCTCAGTCACAGGATCAATGGATCAATACGGGATTGCAGGATCCGACAGGCCGCGCAGGCAATTTCCTCGGACACTTTTTCGAAGCGAGGGGGCGATGGTTGCTGTCATCGAATTTCTCATTGGAACCGGGCTGGTGCTACCTGGCCAAAGGGAGTTTCATCTCGAACCTGTTGGCTGCCGGCGCACCTGGAACGCCCAATGACAAGAATGCGAACTATGTGTATGTCCAAGGGGTCTTGAACTTCTGACCCGGTCTTCCTTCACTGCAGTGCCCGTTCGACCAACTGACCTTCCACCTGGACCCGCTTCCGTTCCAGTTCGTGCCTCTGCCGGCGCAAGTCTTCCACCGCTGCTTCGAATTGTTGCTGGTGGGCACGCCATTCCTCCAAGAGTTGGGGTTTACCGCTCGGAGTCTCGCCGGCCTGTCTGACCCGTTCCTTCGCAAACGCAAGCTGGTCACGCTGCAAGATCCACTGTTGCTTGTGGAGTTGCGCACTGGCCAGATCCAGCGTCCGCAGCTCGCGCAGCGTCGGATCGGCCGCTTCCGGCATCCCCTGTAGGTCGGCGATCCGTTTCGTGATCTGTTCGATGGTGATGCCCAGACGAATGATCTCCTTGTTGAGCAAGCCGAGGGCGGGATTGCCGGCTGGTTCGGCCTTCCGCTCCGCGCTCCCCGCTCCGGTGCAGCCGAGCCCCCCTACCAGCACCCCGCAGGTCAGTGCGCCCACGACCAGCACCCTCAGTCCTCTTGCCATAGTGCCTCCTTGCAATAGGTTCATCAGCAACCACCAAGGCCATAGCACATTGGCTTCGCGGCATCAAGCATTCGACAGCACGCATAGCCTAGCTACTTCTGCCATTGTATCATTTTATCGTTCCGATCTAACCAATGTCCCCATTGCTTCGTGCATGGAATTTGCATGTTAAATTCGCTATGATCCTCGTCGGACAGATCACGATTGCACTGGGCAGGATGGGATGGTAGTGACCCGGTTTATCCCAGAAGACATCCCGGAGGGGGTAATGCAACACGTACTCCGATTTTTGATCGATCTCCCGATCGAACGGAAGCTTCTGCTGACATCGGTCGTTCCAATGCTGGCTGTCGTCTTGCTGAGCGCAGTCACCTACCGCAGCGTGCAGACCTTCTCGGACGATGAAGAGCAGCTTAGCAACATCTATCTCGTGCAAAGAAAAGCCGGCGAATACATGCGCCTCGCCCTAGACCTACAGGCCGGCTTCCGCGGTTATGTGCTCACACGCCAGGAGAGCTTCCTTATTCCCTACCTGCAGGCAGAGAGCCACATCCTGGCTGTGGGGGACGCCTTGGAACTCATGGTGCGCGGCCGTGAGGCTCAGCATCAGGCGGTCCTGCATGTCCAGCAATTGATCAAGCGCCACATCGCTGAAAAGGACCGACTCATCCAGGCCATCAAGGATGGGCATCACGAGGAAGCGCTGCAATACGTGGAACAAGGGCGCGGCCGAATGCTCAAGATTAGGGAAGAGATGGATCATTTTGACCGCCTCGAACAAGAAACCTTGAACGAGGCATTTGCCAATATCTCCCGTGACCGTTCGTTAATGATCTCCGTTATCCTGGGCGGCGGCACTTTCGCCCTTGCCTTGATGGTTTTCACCCTCCACCTCATCGCCCGTTCCATCACCGGCCCTCTTGTAAATCTAGCGAAGGCCGTCGGGTCAGCAACCGGCGGGGCCGTCCCTGACCTCCCGGTTCTAGAGCGCACCGATGAGATTGGAGCTCTCGCCAGCGTGTTGAGCGCGATGAGCACGCAGGTGAGAGACCATGTCGAGTGGGTAGAACAGTCGGAGGCCGAACTGCGGACGCTCAACCGGGGCTTGGCCGCTTCGGAGTCCAAGTACCGCAGTATCGTGGACCATGCTCCCTTCGGGATTTTTGCAACCGAGGGTATGGCGCTGGTCTTCAGCAACCGGTACAATCACGTGCTGGCCGGACTCAACCCGGATGAAGGAGGCGATCCGGAAGCCGTTCGGCAATCGATTCATCCTGAAGATCGGGCCCGGGTCCTCTCCGAATACGCGCGGGCGGTACAGCAGGACCGTCCCTACGAGACGGTCTTTCGGTTCCTACACAAGGACGGGACCGTGAAGAAAGTGCTGAGCCGACGGATTCCCATCAAGGATGATGACGGGCGGACGATCATGTACCAAGGGTTCAACATCGATATCACGGCTCTGGACCAGATGCAGGCACGGCTCAGCCGCGCGGAGCACCTGGCAACTCTCGGCCAGGTGGCGGCCGGCATCGCGCATGAGATCCGCAACCCGCTGGTCGGGATCGGGGCCACCGCCTCCCTATTGCTGGAAGAGGCCAACTCATCGGATCCTCGGCGACCGGATCTTGAGACGATCTTGAAGGAAACGAAACGGCTCGACCGGATCGTCAACCAGATTGTTGACTATGCCCGTCCCCGCGTCCTGGCCCCCATCCTATTCGCCATGGAGGACCTCCTGCGCGAGGCCGTGGCGCTGCTCGAAGGGTCGTTGAGGAGCAAGCAGGTCACAGTCGAGCAACGCATCCACCCTCATCTCTCCCCGATCCATGCGGACCGGGACCAGATCAAGCAGGTTCTGCTCAATGTGATCCAGAATGCCATTGAGGCAACGAGAGAGGGGGGG
>SCVQ01000350.1 GCA_004296865.1 Nitrospirota bacterium | reverse complement strand
GTGTGGCGGGTTCGCTTAACTGCGCGCGCCCAACGAGGGCCTTCTGAGGCCGCGCGTTGTGCGAATTATTGCGCGACTGGTTCTGCTATCAGCTATAAGCCATACGCCATAAGCTCTTCTGTCAGAAGAACGCCATGCTCGCGTACGTCACGGTGGAATTGTACTGGTCCGTGATGCCTCGGTCGTAGCGTAGCACCTGTCCTTTTTCCGCTTGGACCAGCTTCAAGAGCGTATAGATCGCCGCGAAGCCGGAAATCCTGCGGCTGTCCCCTTCCTTCTGGATGAACTGCGCGAAGGCGTCAGCGTTCAGCTCCTCGACATGCTTGAGCATTTCCAGATCGGTCTGCATGCATTTGTGGAACGAGAAGTCGGTGGGCGGGGCCGGGTCACCGTACCTCATGCCGATGTGGGCCAGTTCGGCGCTGGCGACGATGCAGGCCTTCTTCCCGGTTTCCTCCAGCGTCTCTTTCAAGAGCCGGATAAAGGTCTCCACCTGGTCACCCAGTGCTTTCAGCTCCTGGTCGAACAGGCAGGCCGGGGGGAAGGAACAGAGGATCGGGAGGATCGTGAAGGGTCTTTGACTGCCGAGGGCATGTTGGATGAATGGAAGCTGGAACTCGATCGCATGTTCGTTTCGGTGGCTCAAATCCTCCTCGAAAAACGGCGTCCCGCCTTTCTTTTTGAAGAGGTCCAGGACCTGCCGATCGACCGGCACCACTCCCAGCGGAGTTTCAAAGTCCTTATCTGTCACGGCAAAGGCATTGTGGAGGCCGGCATGGCAGGTGCCGAGGATGATGAACAGATCCGGCGCCTCCGCTTCCTTGAGTTCCTTGTAGGCCCAGGCATAGACCGGGCCGGCCTGCTTCGGTTCGTAATGCGGGGCGATAAGGGCCTTGATCGGTTTGCCGGCGTTCTCCGAGGGTTTGAAGTCCGGGCCTTCCTTCGAGGTAAAAAATCCTTCCAACTGCGCGAGCAGCTTGGTGCGATCTGCCTCGTAGCTTTTTCCCGCATAGGCCGCCTGGCGCAAGGGCGTCTGTCGGTAGGCCGCTTGCGCGTCGCGCTTGGCCGACTCGACCCGCTCCCCTTCCAGGAACAGTTTGCTGTCCAGGTCGGCGATCAACGTGGCCAT
Source organism: Nitrospirota bacterium (assembly GCA_004296865.1). Classification (GTDB taxonomy): domain Bacteria; phylum Nitrospirota; class Nitrospiria; order Nitrospirales; family Nitrospiraceae; genus SCVQ01. Next base: position 1,061 of record SCVQ01000350.1, on the reverse strand, counting down.
GCGGTCGGGCAGAAAGAACTCCCCGAAGCGTTTCAGGTAGAGGGCGGCAATTTCATCCAGCGAATGTTCGCCGTCGAAGTGTTGGATGATGAAAAAATAATTCAAGGGGATGACCAGCTTGTCCTGGCTCAGGCCGGTGGGGTCCCAGAGCAGCATGTACTGTTCGTCTTTGTCTTTGATCGGAGAGAATTGGAGGTTCCGCAAGAATGGAAGCGGCTTGGGGGCCTTTGCCGGTGTTGTCATGGTCTCAATCTATCCTTCCAGTCTATCGATCGGTCGCAAGCGATTGGCAGCAAGGCCTATGGTACCCGACCGAACCGACATCATCAACCAGGTCTTATTCGGCCGGCGGGGCCGGCCGTCTTCGCTGTTGGATGCTCCAGGCCGCCAGCAGGGCCACCGTGGCAGCGAGCAGCCAGAGGGAGGCCCGTCCGTAGCGAGGCTCGGCATATTCGATCATATCCGTCAGACGGCCGATCAGGAGCGACATGCGGGCCATGACCGTGTAGCCGAAGGCCGCGCCGAAGGCGATCATGAGGAACAGGATGCCGGTCCTGGCCGCGATCCGGACGGGACCGTGATGCTCGACGGAAAAGAAAAAATAGAAGAGCACCGAGACCACTCCCACCAGCAGCACGATGGCGTTCAGGTTGCTGGCCGGGTCCAGGAGGCTGAAGGTAAACGTCGGACTCCCTTGCACGATGGAGACGAGGGGCCGTACCGTGTCCTCCACCTGTTTCAAGATGAAGGAGGAAATGACGCGCGGAATGGCCAGCCCTGACCCCACGCCGACGATGAAGGCGAAGGCAATGCGCGACAGCCACGTCGCTTTGGGGACGTAGCGGGCGAGCATCAGGGCCCCGATGCCCAGTGGGATCAGCAAGGACCAGTCTCCCTGCTTGACCATCGGCTCGTAGATGAGGCGGATGACCACGGTGTCGTAGGCCTTGACGATCGTGTAGCCGACCGACACGCCCACGTAGAGGTGCTCGGCCAGCTTGAACAAGGGATTGTCCTTGTAGAGGAACGTGAAGATGAAGAGGGTCAACCCCGTCGCCACC
>SCVQ01000035.1 GCA_004296865.1 Nitrospirota bacterium | reverse complement strand
GTCTTGAGCAGGTCGCCGATTTGCTTGAGGATGGGGAGCCCGGCCGGTTTGACGGGAGCTTCTCCCGGCTCGAACTCGAGCTTTCTTGCCAAGACGGCCAACTGCTCCTCCAGGCTTCCGCCTCGCACACGAACGGCCTCGAGGCCTTCCGGGGCCGGCTGTGCGAGGGGGGACTGTCCAGCGCGGATACCGGCCAGCCGGTCCAGTTCTTCGGTCAGGGTGTCCGGCGTCGTCCTCTTGCTCTTGGCGGCAGCCTGTTCCGGCGGTTCTTTCAGGATCACGCGGTCTCCACGCAGCACCGGCGCGGTCGAACGAACGACCAACACGGTGGCGGTCGTCTCTTCCAGGGCCAGGACTTTGACCTCGCCGATGAGGCGCATCGGCAGTCCGCTCCCGAGCCGGAAGATGTCCAGCCGGTCTCCGGCTTGAAGCCCGTCATGACGGCCGCGATCGATGTAGACGACGTTCGACTGCCCGATCAAAAACTGCTGGGGGGGAAGGTCGATGATCATGCCGGTCATCGTCGCCAATGTCCGTTCTGCCAGGGCCGGTTCTGTTGGGGGCGGCGGGGCGAAGCGCATGGCACCGTCCCCCGAGGTAATGGGCCCGTAGGAGTGCAGGATGCGCACGGTCGCTAAACGGCCGTCGATCTGCGTCACCTGGACAATCCCGACCATGATGAAGAGATTGCCGAGGTAGCTCCCCTGTGTCGGATGGAAGACCTCGTGGACCCGTCGATAGAGGGTGTAGAGGTCGCCCGGCGTCACGTCTTCAGGCCGGGCCATGTGCAGGTAGGTCACATCGCCTTTGCCGAGCAGCAATTTGTTGCCGGTGGTCTGAGAATCTCCCGTGATTTGGCTGACCACGCCTTCCAGCGGCAGGCTGTGACGAATGAAGCCGGAGGAGAAGGTCAGGGCCGCCTCGCCGCGCGTGATGCTTCTGAGACCGGTCGGGTCGGGAGGTGCAGGGATGGCCGGTGGAGGAAGCAGGAGGATGGCGAGGAGGGGGCTCACCGCCAAGGCACTGAGGCGTGTCGTCAAGGATCGTGTCATGCGATGAACAACCAGTTCAATCAAGAGGACAGGATTCTGTCACGATAGCAAACCACGGCGTGTTGTCAAGCCAAGTCGCCCGACCGTGCGACAGGCAGCGCGTATTTGACAGGCCCTAGCCCCGGTGCTAGGGTGACCGCACTGGCTCGTTTGCGGGATCGTTGTGAACCTATCTACGCAGCTGGTACTGAGGCGGGTCCTCCTGAGCGGCATGATGGTTCTTGTCTGGTCAGGGTCTTTCGGGGGCATCGTCGAGGCGGCTCAGTCCGAACGCGAACGCGTCGATCTGGCCCCGGTCCATTTGATTCCGCCGGTTCCGACCTTGCCGCTCCTCTCCACCTCGTTCCATTCGCTCGGCCTTGCGCTCGGTCTTGGGCGCGACGCTGCCGGTCGCCATGAGGGGCCAGGCGCTCTTGCCCTGCTCATCGGGGCACAGGCCCGGATTCTGCCGGAGGAGCCGGCTGAATATGACCGCCGCGAGGTTGAGGCCTACTACGATTGGCGCAACGACATGTTTTTTAGACGCTTCGATATGCAAGGCATGGGGAGAACCGACTTCATGACGGCGAGGCGCACGTACCGGGTCTGGCTGGATGAGTTCGGCACGCCCATCGTCGTGACCATGCCCAATCCTCTGTTCTATTGGGTGGACCTCAACTCGAACGGCGAGTTCGAGCCGGGCCAAGGCGAGATGTGGTCAGACCCGGAGGAGGATGGGATTAATGGCAATGAACGGTTGTATGATGCGATGCGTGGGGCGAGCGAGGGGCCTCCCACGCCAGCGCCGCCTCGAGTGCAGCCGGAGGAGCGCCACGATCCGTTGCCGGCCCCTCATCGCTGGCAGTAGGGCCTCACATGGCACGATGGTAAGGGATGCGATCTATCTGGCTGGAGGGCCAACCGTGAGTGAGCCGAAGCAACCGCCGAAAGAGGATTCTGCTTTGGCCGGGAGTTCTCCGCGCCGCATCGAAACCCAAATCCATCGAAGGAAGAAAGCCAAGGCCGTGCTTCCTCTTGAAGCCGAATGGGATCAGGGGGTGGAAGGCCCTCCAGTGAGTTTGCGGATGCCGCCCGATAAGATGAAGAAAGGCAAATGAATTGAGACCTTAGGAGTGTCTGCCAGCCATCCGTTCGATTAGGCCTTTTCTCTCCGCTTCCCCCTTCGACAGTCAACACAGTCCTTTCCGCAACCACGGTACGTACAGGAGCGAGGGGCCGGCTAGGGCTTTCGGTATCGTCGGGTAGGTCCTTTGTTCTCTTGATATTGGAAATCGGCAAGGTCTAAGATGCCGAATCCTCGTGGTAAGTCAAGGTGTTGGGAGCGAGGTTTTTGTGACCGGGACGGAGCTACTCCTCGACTACTTAAGCCGGTACTTCCCCGTTTTTGTCTTTGTCGTGATTGCGCTGCTGTTCGGTGTCGTCACGCTCGTGATCAGTCATTTCGTCCAGCCGAAGTATCCGGAAGCGGAGAAGCTCAGCGCCTACGAATGCGGGAGCGAGCCCTTTTCCGATGCGCGCATGCCGTTTCCGGTTCGCTACTACATTTTCGCCATGTTGTTCGTCATTTTCGATATTGAGGTGATCTTTCTCTACCCCTGGGCCGTGGTTTTCGGCAAAATCGGCTTCATCGGATTAGTCGAAATGCTGGTGTTCATCGCGCTGTTTCTGGTCGCCTACGTCTATGCCTGGCGCAAAGGAGCGTTGGAGTGGGACTGAGCGGGTCCTGTCGCCGAACAGCCCTGCCGGGCTGGCTCCACCCATCCCCCAGTGGGTCCCTTACGCTGCGCGCGGCAGGGCGCCCGGTTCGGCGCCACCCGCTCAGTCGTGTGAGATGAGAGGCTAACAATGGGACTGATCCAGATCGGGCGGCGTGAAAAAGACGGAGAGTTGGACGTCATCACGACGACGATCGAGAAAGCCGTCAATTGGGCACGCAAAGGCTCCCTCTGGCCCATGACCTTCGGGCTGGCCTGCTGCGCGATCGAAATGATCGCGGCCGTGTCCTCCCGCTACGACATGGATCGCTTCGGGGCTGGCGTATTCCGGGCCTCCCCCCGTCAGTCCGACTTGATGATCGTGGCCGGCACGGTCTGCCGTCGGATGGCGCCCGTCATCAGAAAGATCTACGACCAGATGCCGGAGCCCAAGTATGTGATCGCCATGGGGTCCTGCGCGACATCCGGCAACATCTACGACAGTTACAGTGTCGTGCAGGGGGTGGATCGGTTCGTGCCGGTGGACATTTATGTGCCCGGCTGCCCGCCGACCCCGGAGGCGCTGTTCGACGGGGTGTTGAAGCTGCAAGAACGCATCATGCAAAAGCGCGTGTTCGTGAAGCAGCCGGAACAAGTGAAGAAGGCGGTGAAGGCGTAATCGTGGACGGGATGCACCCACTGGCAGAGCGGATCCAGATGGAATTTCCCGAAGGTTTCGCCAAGGCCACGGAATGGCGCGGCGACCTGGCGGTCACGGTGAGGCGGGAAGCACTGCACGACGTGGCCCGGTTTCTCCACGACGACCCCGCGATGGATTTCGATTACATCGTGCACGTCAGTTCGGTGGATTGGCCGGACGATGACGAGCGGTTCGAGGTCGTCTGGGAATTCTATTCGATCCGGAAGCGCCACCGCATCCGGCTGAAGACACGAGCGCCGGAAGCGGATTGCGTGGTCGATTCCCTGACGGACATTTGGAAGGGCGCCGATTTCATGGAGCGCGAAGTCTACGACATGATGGGAATCCGATTCCGCAATCATCCCGACCTGCGGCGCATCCTCATGCCGGATGACTATGAGGAGGGGTATCCGCTCAGGAAGGACTTCCCGCTGCGGGGCAAGGGCTGGCGGGACACGTTCGAATTTTTGGACGAGACAAAGTGATAGAGCAGCTGTCAGCTGTTGAAGCGTTGAGATGAACGATATTTCTTCGGCTGAAGGCTGATCGCTGAAGATTTCTTCGCTATGAAATTGGAAGACCAGCGCACAACCGTCTACAAGGTGGACCCGGAGCATCCGGAGAGCCCCACCTTGCCGACGCTCCGGACCGAGGAGCTGCTCCTGAACATGGGGCCCCAACACCCCAGCACCCACGGGGTCTTGAAGGTGGTGTTGGAACTCGAGGGCGAGCGGCTCGTCAAGTCCACGCCGGTCATGGGCTTCCTCCACCGAGGGGTCGAGAAGCTGGCGGAGGACGGCACCTATCACCAGTTCATCCCGCATACGGACCGCCTGGATTATGTCTGCGCGATGTACAACAACTTCGCCTACTGCCGCGCCGTCGAGAAGCTGATGAACATCACGGTGCCGGAGCGGGCCGAATACTTGCGCACGATCGTGGCGGAAGTGCAGCGGATCATCGGCCATCAGTTCTGGCTTGGGACCCAGGCGTTGGACATCGGGGCCATGACGGTCTTCTTCTACACGTTCCGGGACCGGGAAATCCTCTTGGACTGGTTCGACGAACTCTGCGGCGCCCGCCTCACGACCAGTTGGTACCGGATCGGCGGCGTGGAGCGGGACTTCACCGCCTCGCTGCTCAGCAAGCTGCGGGCCTTCCTGGACTACTTCCCGCCCAAGATCGACGAGTACGTGGTGTTCCTGGAACGAAACCGCATCTGGCTCGCGCGGACGAAGGGGGTGGCGGTGATCTCAGCCGAGGACGCCGTGAACTTCGGGCTCAGCGGCCCCACCCTGCGGGGGTCCGGCGTAGACTACGATCTCCGCAAGTACGAGCCCTACGCGGCCTATCCCAAGTGCGAGTTCAGCGTACCGGTGGGGAAGAACGGCGATACCTACGACCGGTATTGGATCCGGGTCCAAGAGATGTACGAGAGCGTCAAGATCATCCGGCAGTGCTTGGACCAGATGCCGGCAGAGGGGCCGGTCATGGCCCAGGTGCCCAGCGTGACCCTGCCGCCGAAGGAGCGGGTCTTCACGAACCTGGAGTCCATGATCCAGCAGTTCAAGCTGTTCTCGCAGGGGTTCGACGCGCCGCCGGGCGAAATCTATTGCGGCACCGAAGCCCACAAGGGCGAACTTGGCTTTTACATCGTCAGTGCGGGGGGCGGGAAGCCCTACCGGTTGAAGATCCGTGCCCCGTCCTTCATCCACATGGGCGCATTCGATTTCATGTCGCGCGGATACATGATCGCGGACGCCGTGACGATCTTCGGCACCTACGACATCGTCATGGGGGAATGCGATAGATAAGCAAAGAAGCCATCAGTGGTCAGCCTTCAGCCAAAAGCTGACTGCTGATAGCTGAAAGCTGAGGTTCTGAATATGGCATTGAAACCAGCGACGAATCCTGACGTCGAAGCCGCGACCATCGAGTTGACCATCGATGGCCGGGCGATTACGGCCAAGGACGGCGTCTCGTTGTACGACGTGGTCTCCGGCACGGGCAAGATTGTCCCCGCCATGTGCTACCACTACACCTTCGATCCCTTCGGGTCCTGCGGCATGTGTCTGGTGATGGTGGAAGGCAAGAAGGCGCCGGTCCGCTCCTGCACCGCCAAGGCCACGGCCGGGATGGTGGTCCGCACCGAGGGGGACGACCTGTTTCAGGCTAGGAAGAAGGCGGTGGAAAAGCATCTGTCCGTCCATCCCCTGGATTGCCCGGTCTGCGACGCGGACGGGCATTGCGAACTTCAGGACATGGCCTTCCTTCACCAGGTGACCAACCTGGCCAATGCCAAGCAGAAGCTGATCCCGGAGGACACCCGCAGCCTGGTCCTGGACTTCAACATGAACCGCTGCATCGCCTGCGGCGAGTGCATCAACATCTGCAAAGACGTGCTGATGATCGATGCCCTGCAGTTTGCGAAAAAGGGCGGATTCACCCAGGTGGTGGCGAAGGGGGACCAGCCCCTTGCCTGCGAGTTTTGCGGCGACTGTCTGGCGGTCTGCCCGGTGGGCGCGATCACGAACAAATATTCCAAGTATCGCTACAAGCCCTGGCAGTTGAAGAAAACGACGACGACCTGCAATTACTGCGGGGACGGCTGTCAGATGATCGTCGAGACGAAGGATCGCGAAGTGGTCCGCGTCACCTCGCCGCTCTCCTGGAAGAACAAATGGGGCGACCGGTCCGAGACGGCCAAGGGCCA
>SCVQ01000349.1 GCA_004296865.1 Nitrospirota bacterium | reverse complement strand
CGGCCCAGAAAGTAATTCTTCCTCGGCACGAAATAGGCATCCGCGTCCGGTCCCCGATCCAGCAACCGGCGGATTTCGTCCCTGATCTCCGGCGTCGCGCGCTCATCCGTGTCCAAGCTGAACACCCAATCATGCGACGTATGCGCCACCGCCTCATTCCTGAGCCGTCCGAATCCTTTGAACTCGTGCTGGTACACCTTGTCGGTAAACTCCCGGCTGATCTTCTCGGTCGCATCGGTGCTGTACGAGTCCACGACGATCAGTTCATCGGCCCAGCTCACCGATTCAAGGCAGGCACGAATCTCGGCCTCATTGTTATAGGCAATGACGTAGACGGAGAGCTTAGACATGCAGCACCGTCATATCCTCCGCGCAACCCGCCACTTGCCGGACACGCCGCGCCACTTCTTCGACCGTGATCCGATCCAGACAATCCCAGTAGGAACAGGCCTCGCCGATGCACGTGGGACAGGTGGGCACATCCGGCCTGAGCACAAGCCCCTTCCCCAGCGGCCGCCAACGAGCGGGCGACTGGTTCCGCCGCGGATCGAAGAGACTGACCGTGGGCACCTTCAACCCCGCCGCAATGTGCGCCGGTCCCGTGGAGCCGGAAACGACCGCATGACTCGCCCCGATCACGGCCATGAGCTGCCGCAGCGACAACTGCCCCATGACATCCAACACACCGGGCCGCGCCGCCGACTCCCTGACCACCCCATGACGAACGTATTGCCCCTCGGCCTGACTGCCGGTCAGCACGACTCCGACTCCGTCTTTCGCCAATCGATGAGCAAGGTCCCGGTAGTGCTCCACTCGCCAGCGACGGGTTGACAAGCCACCCGGATGCACCACCACACGCGTGGCCGGCAGACCACTGAGTAAGTCCTGCGCCCACCGGCATTCATCCTCCGTCAGGACCAACACAGGGCGCTGCGGCCGACCGGGGTCCAGGCCAAGCCCGCGCAGAAGCCCGAGGTTGTATTCGCTCTCGTGCTTCGAAAAATCGCTCCGGTGTTCATAGACTCGTCGGTTGGCCAGCAGACTATACCACCGATAGCCGGTCGCCACCCGCTGCGGCACCCGCGCCACACAAGCCGCCAGCATGAGGCGTCGAAGCGGCTTCAGGAACAGGGCCGCCTCGAACCCGCGCCGAAACAGCACGACGAGCTCCCCAAACCGTTCCCGCCCCGTGACGGTCAACACCTCGTCCAGGTCGGGATGATGGGCCAAAACCGGCGCCGCATGGCCACTGGAGAGAAAGCTGATCCGCGCCTTGGGCATCAGGCGGCGGAGCGCTGAAGCCACGGGCAGGCACAAAATTTCATCGCCGATGCCATCGGGCCTGACCAGCAAGAGATTCATGCGAAGCTCACTGCGCCGGCCGACGCGCCGACTGCGCTCGGACCGCCTCCAGCACGTGATCCACAGAAAGGCTCGTGAGACACTCAAGCGGGATCCTGTTGCGACACTGCCGGCTGAAACAGGGACTGCAGGGCACCCCGCTCGTGAGCACGCGATGCGACGTGCCGTAGGGACCGGTTCGGGTCGGACTGGTCGGACCGAACAACGCCACAACGGGCGTGCCCACCGCCGCAGCCACGTGCATGGGGCCCGAATCGTTCGTCAGCAACAACGACGCCGATTGCAGCAAGGCCGGCAGAATCCCCGGCGTCGTCTCCCCGGTCACATCCACACAGTCGGTCTTCATCAATCCCTTCACCGCTTCCACTTCAGGCTTCTCGTCAGGCCCGCCGATCAACACGACAGGTCCCAAGCCTTCCTCGTTCAGTCGATCCAAGGCGGCGGCAAACATCGCCGGCGGCCAGCGCTTTGTCGGCCAGCGGGCCGAGACATTGACCGCAATCCACGCCCGTTCGGCTGACACCCGATGTTTTCCGAGGAGCGCAGCCACCTCTCCCCGATCGGTCGGCAAGAGGCGCAAGCGAAATGCCGGTGCTCCGTGAACAGGCGCGCCCAGTGCAGCCGCCACAAGCAGGTATCGGTCCACCGCATGCACGTCCTGGGTCGGGACCGGCACCCGATTGGTATAGAAGAACGGACTGCCTTCCCGCCCGTTGTCCAAGCCAATTCTGGCCGGACACCCGGACAACCAGCCCATCACACCGCTGCGGAGCAGCCCCTGCAAATCGACCACCAAGTCGAACCCAGCGGCGCGGAGCCGGGGCACCGCAGACAGCCAGCCCCACAAACTCGGCTGAACCGGCCAAACCTCATCGAGCCCTTCCGCCCGCTCTAAGAGCCCCGCCCACTGCCGCTTCACCAACCACGTAATGTGGGCCCGAGGGAACCGGTCCCGCAGCGCGGCGAGCGTCGGGAGCGCATGGACCACATCCCCCAGGGAGCTGGGCTTGATGATCAGGATGCGTCTATAGTCAGCCATACGATCCGTCGTCAACGCCCACCTTCAGCGCGAGGCCATGCCGGGATGGACTGCTCCACTGGCCGGGTGAAGCGATTGTTTGAAGGCCGACGGTTCGCTTCGTTGCGCATGGACCAGAATCCATTCCACCGCCTCCGGCAAGCCGGCCGCCACGTAATCCATGGGCAGCCTGTCCGCATCCAAACTCGCCCGCGCCTGCGCGCTTGTCGGGCCGGTCAGCACCAACACGCTACGCGCCCCGATCCTCTGCGCCAACTCCATGTCGCGCTTCTGATCGCCCACCACATAGGCCTTGGACAGGTCCAGACCCATCTCAGCCACGGCCCGATCCACCAGGGCGGATTGCGGCTTTCGACAAGCACAGCCGTCGTCGGGATGATGAGGGCAGAGGTAAATGGCGTCCAGCGAGGCGCCCCCGGCCAGCAAGAGTTCACGCAACCGGCTGTGGACGGCCTCCAACACGGCGGACGTGAGAAACCCTCTGGCAATCCCTGACTGATTCGTGATCAGCACGACTCGCGCGCCGGCCCGGTTCAACCGCGCCACTGCCTCGACGACGCCCGGCAGCAATTCCAGTTCCTCGACTGTTTTCACATAGCCGGTGTCACGATTCAGGGTCCCGTCCCGATCAAGGAAGACGGTCACGCCTTTCAAAAGAGTCGAACAGTCTGCAAGTCCAAAAGTCTTCGCATCACGACTTTCTGACTTTTGACTTTCAGACTTTACGACTTTCAGCTGCCGGACTGCCGCCTGGTAGACGTCGTCCACCGTGACCCTCGTCATGCAACGGTGATCGATCGGACACTCGCGCAACAGGCAGGGCGCACACTCGACCTGGTGACGCACGATAGCATGCCCCGTCCCGAAGGGACTCGTATTCAGGTGATCGGTCGGACCGAATACCGCCACCACCGGAACACCCAAGGCGGCCGCCATGTGCATCGGCCCCGTGTCATTGGTGATGAACAGGCGACACCGTTGAATCACCGCCATCAACTCACAGATGGAGGTGTGTCCGGAGAGCACCAGCGGCGCGGTCTGCATCCGGCCCGCGATGGCGCGTCCCAGAGCCTCTTCGCTCTTCGCTCCGACGATGACCACGCGCCGGCCGTATTCACGAGCCAGCCGGTCCGCAACCTCGGCAAACCGCTCCGGCAACCATCGCTTGGCGCCTCCATAGGACGACCCGGGGTTAAGGCCGATCACCGGATCGGACGCCTCGATGCCGGCTTGGACGAACCTCTGCGCGATGTCCCGCTCTTCCTGCGCAGCGACACGCAACCGGGGCGCCCTGGGCGAACCCTCCGTGCCAAGCGGCCGGAGCAGATCCAGGTAATACCGGACTTGATGCCCTCTTCCCGTCCGTTGAGGCACCGCGACCGGGTCGGACAGCAAGAACCCCCTTCCATCCGTGGCATATCCGTAGCGACGTGGAATTCCCGCCAGAAAGGCCAGCAGGGCCGCCTCGAACGCGTTCTGGAACAGAATGGCCAAGTCAAACCCCTGCCGCCTCATCAAACCAGCTAAGACCCACTTGCCGATCAACCCGCCATGGGCCCCAGGATCCTCATACACCATGATTCGATCGAGGGACGGATGTCCCTTCAGCAATGCGGCAATAGCGGGCTTGGCCAGCCATGTGATCTCGGCATTGGGAAACAGGCCACGCACCGCGGTCAGTGCCGGCTCACTCATCACGGCATC
>SCVQ01000348.1 GCA_004296865.1 Nitrospirota bacterium | reverse complement strand
CGGGATGGTCCTCGGCTGCCGTCAGCCGCTCGCATTCGTCGATGCTGGCATCGAACGCAACGGCCCTCAATCGGTTGCCGAACACGCGCCACGCCGGGTCGATCCCGCCGGAGCAGCCTATGTCAACGAACGTGAAACGCTCCAGTCGGAGGCTGCCGGCCACGAACGCCGCGAATGCTGTGCTCATGGTCAGGCTAGATATCCGCAGGACCGGATAGCGTCAAACCTCCAGAGCCAGATCTCACAGCACTGGAGGATCATTTTTTGGTAATGCAGCCACTAGCGGGCCCAAGCGCCGGCGAACTTGCTATGAACGGGGGCAGACTGAATAATTGTCATTGGAAGTGGCTGGCCCATGGAATCTCCCTCAGACCTTTCACCAGCGGTTCGTGCTGCGTTTGACCCCAGACTTCAGGCAAGAAAACATGAACCGAATTTCGGAGAAGAACACAGCGGGTAGAGTCCTTCCGCCCTGTTCGTATTGCTCCTAGCCAATGGCCGATCTACGAGTCCAACATGGCGTGAGCGAACTCTTCACCGTGTGCCGGAACAGGTCGAATGGCTAAGAAGTTTTCGCCGTATCTCATTGATGCGGCCATAGTGGCCATCGTATTTGGCCTAAGCCTGATGCACTACGGGAACTTCTACAAGGAGAATGAGAAGAAGTTCAGCTTCTATCAGAAGTACTTCTATTCGGCGGTCAATATCTACTGCCTGAGAGATCCGGATATCAGGACGTACAACGCCCCTTCCGTGCAGGAGGTGGATGAGAGAATTGATCTGGCGAACATATCGTGCGGTGAACTCGAAAAGAGCCCGAAGCTCGCAGAATCCTATTTCAACGGATGGCACGACACCCATCCGATACTCTCGACGTTGATCGGGCAAAACTGGCGATTGGTAGACTTCAGCTGGGAGGCGCTGTGGCCAATTGTCGGGGCACTTGCCGCGCTGACGATACTGTCATTCTACCTTATTTTGCGATGTTTTGGTCTACCTTGGTATGCAGCTTTGCCGCTGTTTCCGGCGACCATTCCATTCGCCGTGCTTGAGCAGAATTTCCTTTTCCTGAGGGACTTCTCAAAGGTTCCATTCATCCTGATTTCGTTCGCGATCCTCGGCATCCTGTTCAGGCCGGGCTTGGCGCATGGATCGCGACTGCTGGTGCTGGCCGCCTCCGCCTGCATGATCGCGATCGGGATGGGATTTCGCCAGGATTCTCTGGTGTTGATGCCGGCCATCGTGGCATGCGCGGTGTTCACGTCGTCGCTCGATAGCAAACAGGGCATATTGCGTTTCTTGGGCGACGTCGCGGTTGTCTTCTTGTCATTTCTCCTGGTGGGGGCGATTGTCGATCTTCTGAGAACGAGCCAGATCGTCCAGTTGCAGGGGTATCCGCACTTCATCGTGCAGGGTTTTGCGGATGACTTCTGGAAGGGCGCACGCATGAAAATCGCTGGCCTTTCCTTCCTCCCTTTGTACAGCGACATGATTGCATATGCGGCAGTGGACGCGAATTCTGCCGAGAAAGTTCAGTATTTCGCGGCCCTGGATCCGAAGTACACGACCAGTGGATCCGATCTGATCTTCAAGTACGCGAGCTTGTCCGCTGCTGACATGGTGACTCGGGTATTCAACGGATTGTCAGTTATTGCCCACAATTACTGGATGATACAGTCCGTTGGGACCTGGCTCTTGCTGTTGTTGACACTTGTCGCCCTGGGCAAATGGCGCCTGGGCTTTTTCCTGATGGTCGCGATATTAAGCTTGGCGGCAGCGGGAAGCATACAATTCTCACCGCGTCATATTCTGCACTTGATCATGCTGGATCGGGTCGTGCTGGTGATCATTATTTCCGCATTGCTGGGCGCCGCGTGGCAGTACGTAACCTCTGGGCTGGACCTGAAGGTAGGTCTCGCTCTGAAGGCGGTCGCCGCTGGCACCACCCTCACCATTGCCGTTATCGTGGGGGCCCATCTCGTGCAGTCTGCCAGCCTGAGCAGGGTGAAGGGTGACCTCGAAGCGCTGCCGTGGTTTCCCAGTCGAGAGGCCTACAGCAGGCAGTTTCCCAATCATGTGGAAGCCATCGAGCGTTTCACGATCGATCTCGGCAAGTGTTCCGCCGAGAAGTTGGAGGCGGTCGTCGAGGTCGAAGGCCAAAAATTGACGTGGCCGCTCGACCTCCTGGAGAGGACGCCACGATCGGTCTACTTTGCCGTTTTTGATCCTGCGATTTCGAAGGCGTCCGTTGATGTCACGCCACGAGAGTGCGTGACGGCGCGTGCCTGGGGACCCCTGGGCGATGGCGCCATTCCGCCGCTGCAGTTCTTCGACCCCGAAACGGCGTTGAGTAAACAGAGCATCCTGCGGCATCTCGGCAATCTTGTGTCTTCGTTCCTGTAGCAATCGACGTTACGGCGACAGGCTTTGACCTGAAGTATTGACCTTTCGCCTTGGAAAGGCAGGCTGGATTCTGG
>SCVQ01000347.1 GCA_004296865.1 Nitrospirota bacterium | reverse complement strand
TGAAGTGGAGGCAGGTCTGGCGCCAGGCCATCTGGCTGTAAGTCTGGGGCTGACGCTTGGGGCGGCGGGCTGGACGAGGGAGCAGACCGTCGCGGCATTCCTCTATCAGAGTGCGGTGGGACTGGTGTCGGCTTCGCTGAAGCTGCTTCCGATCGGACAAAGAGAGGCGCAACGATTGCTTGATGGCTGGGCCCCACTGATTGCGCGATTGAGTCGGGACCAGGAGAAGAGAACCGAGATGACGGCCTGGACGCCGATCCAGGATATTTATGCGATGCGCCACAGTCGGCTTACTATGAGGCTCTTCCGGTCATGAGTGCTGGACACGATCACGACCACGGCCACTCTCATGGGGGAGGGAAGCCGACCCAAGCCAGGGCGAAAGGCGTCCCAGTGATCGGCGTAGGTGGGCCGGTCGGGTCCGGCAAGACCGCCTTGGTGGAAGCCCTCTGTCGGCAACTGCGGGATCGTTACAGCGTGGCTGTGGTCACTAACGACATCTTTACGAAGGAGGATGCCGAGTTCCTCACGAAGCGGGGCGTGCTGCCTCCCGAGCGCATCATCGGCGTGGAAACCGGCGGTTGTCCGCATACGGCAATCCGCGAGGATGCCTCGCACAATCAGGAGGCCATCGATGAATTAGTGGCCCGCTTCCCTGACGTGGACCTGATTTTCGTCGAGAGCGGCGGCGACAATTTGGCTGCCACCTTCAGCCCCGAATTGGCGGACCGTGTGATCTACGTGATCGACGTAGCGGCGGGGGACAAGATTCCGCGCAAAGGCGGCCCCGGCATCACCCGGTCGGACCTGCTCGTGATCAATAAGATCGACCTGGCTCCCCACGTCGGCGCAGACCTCGCCGTGATGGACCGGGACAGTCGCCGTATGCGGGGGGACTTGCCCTTCATCTTTACCAATCTGCTCACCGGCCAGGGCTTTCCTCAAGTGATCGAATGGGTCGAGCGCGGTATGCCGCAACGTCAACGATCCTGACCCGGTCTCCGTATGATGAACCAGACAGCAGAGACGGCTGTCGGCGATGAGATCGCATCCATCGGTCAAGCCGGTGAATTGGTGTTGGACTACGTCAGGCGCGGCAACCGGACGGTTCTCGCACAGTCCCGCAGCCGCAGCCCCTGGCATCTATCTCCGCCGATCGCGCTCGATGAAACAGGCAGCGCCTGCACGTTTCTCCTGAATCCGTCGGGCGGCCTGGTCGGTGGTGATCGATTACGCTTGCGCGCGACGCTCGGAGCCGATGCGCACGTGATCCTTTCCACCCCCTCGGCCAACCGGGTCTACAGGTCTCTCGCCGAGCCGTCCGTCCAGTCGGTGGAGCTGATCGTGGGTCCCGGCGCTATCCTGGAATGGGTGCCTGACGTAACCATCCCCTTTGCGGGGTCGCGGTATCACCAAACGGTTCACGTGTCGTTGGCGTCTGGCGCGACGATATTGCTGTGGGATGTGATTGCTTCCGGACGAATTGCGAGGGGAGAACGGTGGGCCTTCGCAGACCTGGCCAATGAGATTCAGATCACGACCGCGTCGGGAGGAAGATTGCTGGAGCGGTATCGTCTGACGCCGACCTCGAAGGAGGATAGTGAGGATGGAGTGGGACTGGCTGGTGGATGGGATTATATCGCGTCGCTCTACGTGGTCAATGATACGGTGGAAGTGAAAGTCTGGGATCGAATGGAAGAGAGCCTGGCGAAGGTGTTGGCTGACTGTCCGAACAGGGTCTCGGGGGGCGTCTCTCAGCCAGCTGTACCGGGGCTGGCCGTCAAGCTAGTGGCCAGATCGGCGCCGGATCTCGACTGTGTGTGGCAGACCCTCTGGTCGGCGATTCGGGGGCACTTGTGGGGCTTTCCGACACCGGCTTTGAGGCGATACTAGCGGCACGGAGATGGAACGTGCCGCAGCGTCACCAAATGCCCAGGCCCATCAGGACGAGGCCCATCACCATCCAGCCGATCAATCCTGTCGAGATCATCCCTTCCAGGCTCATCGAAACACTCCTCCTTTGAATCTACCAGCAGTAAATCTCAAGCACGTTTTATGCCTCTCTAATACGACCGGCACCTTCTTCCTAGAAATCCATGGTGTTCCACCAGTGTTATCGGTTTCCAGGACCTTGGACTAAAGAGGTAAGTGGGCGATCAAGCGCAAGAAATTGTTCTCCCCGGACAAAGTTTTCATTGTCTTTAAGCTAGGAGGTTGGGATATGAATTCACAA
>SCVQ01000346.1 GCA_004296865.1 Nitrospirota bacterium | reverse complement strand
GCTCTTCCGATCTGCGCTCAGTTTGGCGAATGATTCGAGCTATGCTCTGACCGGGGGAGTCTATTCACGAAGTCCTGTCAACATCCTGGCAGCACAAGACGGGTTCGATGTGGGGAATCTGTACATCAATCGTCCCATCACCGGAGCGTTGGTCGGCCGGCAGCCGTTCGGCGGGCATCGCCTGTCCGGGCTCGGCACGAAGGCCGGAGGGGAAGACTATCTGAGCCAATTCATGGTGAGGCGTGCGATTAGCGAGAACACGCTCCGTCACGGATTTGCCCCAGCCGAGTGAGGCCGGCGATTATCTGATCTCGGCTTCTTCTAATTCTTCGGTGATCTCGGTGATCAGCCCCCGATCCGATTTGATCGGAGGCAGTTCTTGCCGCTCGATGTATTTGACGAGCCCCACGCCTCTGGCGAACCAGGCCGTCATGACGTCCGTGCCGAGCACCGTCTGGTTGGCGCTCGTGAGCCGAATCCGCATCGTCATCCGCGCCTCGATCCGGACGGCATCCCGGTACGTGCCGGCCGGGACCTGCACGTGTTCCTTGCCGATCACCGTGACCGTGGCCTCCACATCCGCCTGTTCGTCCTTGCCATCTCCATCCAAATCCGTGCCGAGGGTCAAGCCCGTGCGATTCAACTGCTGGAACGACGAGGGCAGGACCAGGGGAAACCGAACGATCTGATACGGCACCAGTTGCTTCTCAAGCGGCGTTCCAGGCTGGGACCCATAGTAGACGATGCCGGCGGCATCCCGGCGATAATAGCTGTCGGAGGGACCATGATTGCCCGGGTTCGTATCGTGGAAAACTTTCACCGTGACGCCCTTCAACGTTTCCGTGCCTTGCACGGTTGAGACATTCACAAAGCCGTTCCCCGTGATTTTCTGGAGGGGACTTTCGACGACCTGGCCGCGATAGCGCCACCGGTTTCCCTGCGTGTCGGGAAAGTATTCTTCGGCATGGGCCAGAGTCTCGGTGGGTGGATCGGCGAAGGCGGGCGTATCGCCGGGCAGACCCCCTACTAATGCACACAGTCCCGCTAAGAATCGGATGCCCAGCCCGATCGGATGTTTCCGCATAGCCTCTCCCGCTGATGGATGTGCGGCACCGTAACATAAGTCCTTCGAGACCGGCAAGGTCATGAGGCGCTGGCCGGGCCTGCGTCGCCGGCTTGTCTTTCTCCTGAAGAATTCGTGATAATGCGCCAGCGAGGGGTCATGTCCAAACCGGTCTTGTCGAAGGCCCAGTCCGCGCGTGCTCAGCAAACGGCCGGTCCGCCTACGGTCCTGGTGACAGGCGGCTCTCGCGGTATCGGCCGTGCCATCTGCCTGGAGTTCGGGCGGGCCGGTTGGCGCGTGGGGGTGCACTATCGAGAGCGTCTGGCGGAGGCCGAACGCACCGCGTCTCTCGTCAAGGATTGCGGCGGAGAAGCCGTGCTCTGCCGCGCCGATGTTCGTGACGCGCTGCAGGTGCAGGCCATGGCGAGAGATCTTACGGCCCGGTGGGGGCGCGTGGATGTCGCGGTATGCAACGCCGGGGAGGCCATGAGCGGGCTGGTGCTTCGGCTCAGCCCGGAGCGATGGGCGGCTGTGATCGAGACGAATCTCACGGGCACGTTTCATTGCCTTCAGGCGATCGGCGCCGTCATGTGGGAACAGCGCGCCGGTTCAGTGGTCGTCGTGACGTCCTTTGCCGGTCTCCAAGGCCATGCCGGCCAGTCCGCGTATGCCGCTGCCAAGGCCGGCCTGCTCGGGTTAGTCAAGACTGCCGCCAGGGAATGGGGCGGTCATCATGTCAGCGTGAATGCCATCTGCCCTGGTTGGCAAAGAACCGATCTGTCGGAGGCGTCGATGCCGGAAGACGCGGCCTCAAGCGGTCATGTGCTGGGGCGCTTCGTTGACGTGGAGTCTGTTGCCCGTTCGGTGCATCACCTGGCTCTGCTGCATGGCACTTCAGGGCAGGTCTGGAATTTGGACAGTCGCATCATTGGAGCCATTTGACGCAGCTATCATCCGCCAAACAAGCCGGTCTTGCGTTGCCTTCGGGCCAGAGCCAAGCCGTGCGCTCTAATGCCCCCCACGGGTGCTTTATCACAGGGACCGACACCGGTGTCGGAAAGACCGTGGTAACGGCCGCTCTTGCACGCTGTCTCAGACGGCATGGCGTTTCGGTTGGCGTGATGAAGCCCATTGAAACCGGCTATGAACCAGGTAGCGCCGCCCTGTCCGATGTTGCGCGCTTGCAATCCAGCATCGACAATCATGATCCGATCGACCTCGTCAGCCCCTATCG
>SCVQ01000345.1 GCA_004296865.1 Nitrospirota bacterium | reverse complement strand
AGGCGATCAGTCGACTTTTTGAATTGTATCAGGTCCGGGTCTACAGTGGGGAACTCCTCAATAAAAATGGGAGATTGCCTCAGTGGCCATCCGCCCATCAGAAACCGGCCAAGGGCCACCAGAAGCCCGGAAAGCCGGAGGCACGGAAGCGTGCGAGCCGAAGACCGGCCAGAGCCGCGCAGCGTGTTGCCGCCAGAAAGCCGAGCCGGGTTGCGGCGAGAAAATCCAGCCGAGTGACGGCGAGAAAACCCGCCCGCCGCGTTTCACGATAACCAGACTTCATGGATCAGTGGAGGAGGCCCTCTCCGGCTGGAGGTCGGGGAGGGTGTTCTCACACAGTCATTGCAGCGCGACCCTCAATCCGCCCCCCGCAAGATGTTTGGCAATGCCGTCCGCTGTCTTCCGCTCACCTTCATAGACCGTCGCGCGTCCTTCGTGATCGATCTGCCAGGCCAACTCAAACGCTTTTGTCGGGGTCATGCCGGGGATCGCTTCGCAAAAAAGCTGAATCACCTGTTGATACGTGTGGCAATTGCAGTTGTAGACGATCACGCGGGCTTCCAGCCCGTTGCCCGTGGCAAGGCCTTCTTCTTCGATTGTCTCCGGTGTGGCGACTGGAGTTGTTGGACCAGGCATGGCCCGTCATTCTAGCAATCCAACGAGGCTGTGCCAAGGGGCTTGCGAAGGCGAAGGCATGGAACGCATCGGGAGGCTGCGCCCGCGCTCAATAGCCTTCACGAGGGAGCCACCGATTGGCGAGGGAGAGCCTGTCCCTCAAACAGGTGCGATCGAGCAACTGAAAATGGGCTTCTGAATCCGTGGCCGCTTCCAGCCCGTGCCGAAGGCTCAGCCGTATCGTGTAGGCCAGCGATGCGGAAGTCTTCACCAGCGCAAGCGCATATTCGTATTCATATCCCTCGTCGAGCGAGAGCCGCCGCTTGCTCAACTCTTGTAGGTTCTGGAAGGTGAAGGGTCGATGTCTGCGCGTCGGTTCGGTCAAGCGCAGGAACGCGGCCGGGCCAGGCACGAGGGTGTTGCCGATCATCATGCCATGGGATAGGTCGAGGAGTCCGCGTTGGAAGCGGCGGTTTTCCTGCAAGGCTTCGTGGAACAGTGACCGCCACATCGGGTCGGCCAGGTCCCGGTTCACGGCTTCGACGATCTCGGCATCCGGCGAGCCGCTGACGGAATACCCCTGGACGATCCGTCCCGCCTGTGCAAGCTCTCCATGGGCGTCTCCCATCCGGTCCATGTAGGCCGTGGTGCCGCTCATCGGGCTGAGTTGCAAGGCCATGAAGTCCCTGAAATGGATCGATGCGTAGGCGTCCAAGAGCCGCGCAAGGGTGCGCTCATGGCAGAGGTGAAAGGGATAGTAGAGACCCTGTTGCCTGTCCGGTGTGTTCATCGACAAGTCCGCCAGAGCTATGCTAGGTTGCCTCGATCATGCGACGATTCAGCCGGTATCTAGGACTCAATCTGTTGCTGCTGTTCATCCCGGCGGCACTGGCGCTCGAGTGGTCACACGCCGACCCCATGCTGATCTTTTTCACCTCGGCCCTGGCCATTGTGCCTCTGGCGGGCTGGATGGGCAAGGCCACCGAACACCTCACGAGCCACGTCGGGGCCGGCCTGGGCGGGTTGCTCAATGCGTCTTTGGGCAATGCTGCCGAGCTGATCATCGCGTTGGTCGCGCTCCGGGAAGGACTGCATGACGTCGTTAAAGCGTCCCTCACCGGCTCCATCATCGGCAACGTTCTCTTGGTCCTGGGCTTTTCCATGATCGCGGGAGGCCGTCGCTACGAACGCCAGCAGTTCAACCGGACGGCGGCCGGGATGGGGACCAGCCTCTTGTTGCTCGCCGCGGTCGGCCTCGTGGTGCCGGCGCTGTTCCATTTTACGGCGTCGGAGCGGGGCGTCTCTGTGGAGCGCACCCTCAGCCTCGAAATCGCGGTGATCCTCTTTGCAATCTATGTGCTGAGCCTCATTTTCTCGTTGAAAACGCACCGCCATCTCTTTGCGGGCGACGCCCACGATGCCCACGATCTTGGCGAACGGCCCTGGACGCTGCGCCGGTCGATCGGCGTGTTGGTGGCCGTCACCTCGGCGGTGGCGGTCATGAGCGAGGTGCTTGTCGGGGCTATCCAGCCGGCCGCGGCCAGTCTGGGCCTGACCCAGGTCTTTGTGGGGGTGATCCTGGTCGCGCTGGTCGGCAATGCGGCGGAACATTCGACCGCCGTCCTGGTGGCCATGAAAAACAAAATGGACCTGGCCTTGGGCATTGCAGTCGGGTCCAGTCTCCAGATCGCGCTTTTTGTCGCCCCGGTGCTGGTTTTTGCCAGCTATGTCGTCGGCACGCCGCTGGATCTTATTTTCACGCCGTTTGAAGTGGCGGCGGTGACGATCTCGGTGCTTGCCGTCGGGTTCGTTTCGATGGATGGAGAATCGCACTGGATGGAAGGCGCGATGCTGGTGGGAGTCTATCTGATCTTGGCGACCGCCTTCTACTTTCTTCCCGCGTGACGCGATCCGTTCGATGCTCTTCCGGTTACCACTTGTCCATGTCAATGACCTCGGTGGCATCCCAGAGGTGTTTCAATTCCGCCTCGGCCAGGGCCAATTCCCGGTCCCGCTCGGTTATCTCACCCAGCTTCCCATCCTTGGGCGAAGGGGCGGGCTGTTGCGCCGAAGCCGGGTTTGCCTGTGCGTTGCCTGCAGGGGCTTGCGCAGCTTCTTGCTGCGTGCCCGGCACTGCCGGCTTCTTCCGGCGTTTTTGGGGATCCATATTGACCGGCATGGCAGCCCTCGAATTTGATGCACGGTGGGAGTCCGGACCTCTTTATTTCCTACAGCCGCAGGCCGAGTGTTGTCAAGTGCGGCCATGCGGTGCGGGAAGGCGGTATCCGCACGGCCCCTAGGCGTCCCGGTCTGTTGACTCACCGAGATATGGCTGTTACAGTGGCCCCGTTTGCTGTCCTCCCGGCGGATGCATCATGGTCCTGAGCGCAAAAGTCCTCTGGCCCCTGTTCCCGCTCTTGCTGCTGGTCGTGGTGGTCTGTCTCACCTGGGCCTTCGTCCATGTCGTGCGTCGATCCAGCGGGGCCACGGCCGTTTGGCTGCAAGGGGCGGCGCTTGCCGGATACCTGCTGGCCGCGGCTGCGGCGGTTGCCAGCGAGCGTGGAGCCATGTCCGCCCACGTGCACCGGCCCTTTTCTCTCCTGACCCAACTCGCGATCGCTTTGGCTCTCTTCCACATGTGGGGCAAGGACCGTTCTCTCGCGACGCTCAACGTGGTGGCCTGGGGCGCCATCCTTGCCGATACCGCGCTCCACTACGTGCTGACTCGCTGAGCCCTGTCGAATCGGAGTGCGTCTCGTCGGCGACTACAGCAATTCGACCGCCACGCTGTCGGCATAGCGGCGCCCCAAGTCGGTCAGCTTGATTCGGCCCGATTGTTCCTCCACGAGTCCCTGCCGGGCCAGCCGTTGTATGCGGTCTTCCCAATCTCCGCCGGGTTCGCCGGCCCTCGCAGCGCGGCCATCGACGCCATCGGCTAGGCGCAGACCGAAGACGACCGCCTCGCGCCGTTGCTGTTCGGGAGAAAGGTGTTCAGTGTCGAGGATCGGGAGACGTCCCTCCGCCAGTGCTTGCTGGTAGGCGTCAAGGTCTTCCACGTTTCCGAAGCGGCAGCCGTCCAGGTAGGACTGCGCGCTGGGCCCGAGGCCCAGGTAGTCGCCGCTCTGCCAATAGAGGAGGTTGTGCCGGCAGGCATAGCCGGGCCGGCAGTAGTTGGAGATTTCGTAGCGCTGAAACCCCGCATCCTTCAGGCGGCGGGCGGCTTCGTCCTCCATCGTATTCTGCAGCACGGCATCGGGTTCGACTCCGTCGCCTCGGCGAAGGTCGATCTCCAGTCTTGTGCGAGCCTCCACCGTGAGCGCGTAGCAAGACAGGTGGGTGGGCTCCAGCGCCAACGCGTCCTCCACGGTGGCGATCCATCTGTCAATGGTCTGGCCGGGCAAGCCGTAGATCACATCCAGGTTGATGTTGACGAACCCGGCGGCACGGGCGAGGGCCACGGCGTGGCTTGTGTGCGTTGCGGACGAAGGCCTCCCGACTTGCACCAGCTCGGTCTCGTCCGACGACTGCATGCCGAAGCTAATCCGGTTGAACCCGGCCTGAGCGAGGTATTGCAGCCCTGCCTCGGTCACGGTGTCGGGATGGGCCTCCAGCGTGATCTCTGCGTCACC
>SCVQ01000344.1 GCA_004296865.1 Nitrospirota bacterium | reverse complement strand
TTGATGAGCTTGGTCGCCGCCGCTGTCATGGCTTGTTCGCTGATGGGCTTAGTCGAGTCCGCCGAGAGTCCTGCGTCGAGCTTGGCTCGTTCGGCGTGACGATCCGGGTTTACTGCTTCCACTAAGCGACGGCTGAGGTCTTTGAGCGTGAGGCCTCCGCTTACTTTGCTGATGGCCTGTTCATCTTCCTTCGTAATCCGGTGCTCCATGCGGGCCAGCCGTCCGGCGATGCTGGTGAGCACGTCTTCTTCCGTGTTCCCCAGCGCGACGGCTTGGAGCAGCTTTTCAAAGGCGACGCTGGGCTTTTTCTCCATCGGTCGCGCGTCGGTCTTGTCTTGCTCGCAGACGCCCACGGTATCGACGATGACGAAGTGGTCTTTGGTCGTGGCATCGGGCGTGACGGCCTTCAGATCATCCGGCTTGATGACGCGGACGCCACGGCCTTTCATCTGCTCGAAGAAGGTACGGGATTTGACCGCGCGCATGAAAACGACGATCTCGACCGGCTTGATGTCGGTGCCGGTGGCGATCATGTCCACGGTGACGGCGATGCGGGGATGGTAGCTGTTGCGAAAGGTCTTGATGAGGTCCTTGGGATTCACCCCGGTGGTGCGATAGGTGATCTTCTGGGCGAATTCGTTGCCCTTGCCGAACTCCTCGCGGAGGATTTCAACGATGTTCTCCGCGTGGGCGTCGTCCTTCGCGAAGATAAGGGTCTTGGGCACCTCGGTGCGGCCGGGAAAGATGTCGGTGAAGAGCTTGTCCTTGAAGGCTTTGACGATGGTGCGGATCTGGTCCGGGGCGACCACGTCGCGGTCGAGCTGATCGGGATCGTAGGAAAAGTCGTCGCTGAGCTGTTCCCATCGGGTGGCACGGGTCTCGCGGTCGCGTTTCTCCACATAGAAGCCTGCATCCACCTTGGAGCCGGCTGCGGTGATGGCGGTGCGGATGCGGTACACGTCGTAGTTGACGTTGACGCCGTCGGCCACGGCCTGCTCGTGCGAGTATTCCATGACCAGGTTCTGGTGGAAGAAGCCGAAAGTCTGCTTGTTGGGCGTGGCGGTGAGGCCGATGAGGTGGGCATC
Source organism: Nitrospirota bacterium (assembly GCA_004296865.1). GTDB lineage: Bacteria > Nitrospirota > Nitrospiria > Nitrospirales > Nitrospiraceae > SCVQ01. Next base: position 2,958 of record SCVQ01000344.1, on the reverse strand, counting down.
GAAGTATTCCAGCACCTGCGCCCAGAGGTTATAGATGGACCGGTGGCATTCGTCGGTGACGATGATGTCGAAGGTTTCAATCGGAATGGCGGGATTGTAGTCAATGGGCTCCGGCTGTTTGAAGAGCCGTTCAAGGCCGGACACAGAGACTTCCTCGTCCTCTTCCGAGAGCTCCCTGCCCTTGAGCAGGGAATACATGCGCTGGATGGTGCTGATGCAAACGCGCGCGGTGGTATCGAGGGTGTTGCCTGCCAGCCGCTGGACGATGAACTCTTCCGTGAACTTAAAGTTGTTGTACGGCGAGACGTACTGCTGAAATTCCTTCAACGTCTGGTCGCCGAGGTTGCCGCGATCGACGAGAAAGAGCACGCGGCGCGCGCAGGCGAACTTGATGAGGCGATAGATGAAGTTAATGGCGGTGAAAGTCTTGCCGCTGCCCGTAGCCATTTGGATCAGGGCGCGGGGACGATCCTGGGCCAGGGATTCTTCCAGATTGGTGATCGCTTTGATTTGCGCAGACCAGAGACCGGTGGTAATGAGGGGTGGCATCTGCTTGAGTCTGCCGCGTAGCGTCGAGAGTGTGCGGTACTTCGGCCCACGAAGCGCAGCGGCTTCCTGCTGAACGAATGCTTCGTCTTGGACACCTGCTTGGTTCAGCCACTCGGCCAACGTGGCGGGCTTATGGAACAAGAATACCTGCCGGCTACGCGGCTCCGGGTCGAGGCTATTGGTAAAGCGGGTCTCGATGCCCGTGCTTTGGTACAGAAAGGGCAATGGCCGGACATAGGCCGGCAGTGAAGTCGGGAGGCCCTGACTGTACTTGGCCGCCTGGATTTCGACGCCGGTGAGGGTGAAGCCTTCTCTTTTGGCCTCCACCACGCCGGCCGCCCGACCGTCTACATAGAGCAGGTAATCCGCGAAGCCGTGGCCTTGTGTGAGGGGGAAATTCCTGAGCGCGACGCCTCGCCGTTCACTCAGGTTCGCCGACTTGGCGTCCTGCACAGCCCAGCCGGAGTCATCGAGCGCCGCGTCAATTTTCTCGCGCGCTTCGTCCTCAGGCGTGGGCATCGGGCGACGTGCTCCTCAGTTGGCAGGACCGGCCTTTTCGCACGGAAGCAGTCTAGCGAAAATAGCTAGTAATAGCCACACTGACCTGCTTGCCCTCCAACGGGACGGGGACACAGCCGTGCTCGCATTGCGTGCTCACATTGGCTGGGTTTCTGACCCGGCTCGGAAAGGCGTGAGGCAGGCGGCAAGCGGACTATTCACGTCGTGAATGATTATCATTCACGGAGAGCATGACACCGACTTGGTAAAAGTTTGGGGTGCATGCGTGGCCGAGTTCCGAACGTTTCTTTTGGAAGAGCCGGCACAAGCTTTCAACCAACTCGCGGGTGTGTGATTCTTAGACCAAATGTCGTTGGAATAACTCTTTGCGTTTAATATGCTTCTGTGCTAGCATTTTTGCTGAAAACTGAAGACAAAGAAGTCTTCGGCAAAAGACGACGACGTCTTGCGAGCAGGACAACGAAAGTCCTTTTTAGACCAAGTGAAGGGTCTGAGAAGGGCTTTTTTTATTGCTGCGGATCAAGCCTAGGCACGGAACGGGAACGTGAATGCTCTGCCTTAGGCTGCGCCAGTTCATTTTAAAAAAAAGGAGAACACCATGCCCTGCAAACATTCGGCACTGGCGATCGGAGTTTTGACGGGCGTGCTCATGACGTTGCAAGGATGTCAGTCATCTCCTCCGCCCGCTTTTCCCGACATGAGCGGCACCCATCTTTCTTCGGGAGCGGATGTCCAGGGAGATGAAAAAACCGTACAGGCCATCTTGTCGGTATTCCAACAGGCAGAAGACGCTGTGCATCGGAAGGATCTGGATGCTTTGATGGCGCTCTACGCAGACAGCTACAAACATGGCGGCTATACGAAGGACGGTGTCAGAGCGGTGTGGAGAGACCTGTTTGACCGCTATCACGATTTTTCCGGTGCCCATATTTTTTCGAAGATTACGGTGGAGGCCGGGAAAACCCTGCCGCAGGCGCATGTTACCTGTACCGGAAGCCTCTGGGCGATTTCCAATGAGACGGGTGAACGCGTGAATATCGATAGTTGGTATGGGGAGGTCCACCACATCATCGCCGAACATGGCCGCTGGCAGTTGGCGGGGACGTTTTGGGAGATTCCTCGCAGCAAAGAAACGCGCTCTACTTTCCTGCCGCACCCTTTCTTCTGACCCCTGCGAGCGGAGGGTGTTGTGTAAGGAGGGGATTCTGCGCTGGAGAATAGCGCTGACGACGATCGGCGTCTTCATAGGGTTAGGCGTCGGGCTTCAGGGATGCCAGTTGTTCGAACCAAAGCACGTTATCCCTGATCTCAGCGGAACCTCTATCGCACATAACGCCGACATCCAAGCAGATCAAAAGTCGGTGGACGAAATCACGTCCGCGTTTAAGCATGCTGCAGATGTTCTACGACGCGGGGATGTAGAGTCCCACGCCCTTCCGGGCGTGGGACTCTCAGAATTCAAGTTGCGCTTGCCTGGTGTCCTGCTCGCCCTGATACCGAACATAGCGTCGGATAATCGCTTCGTTGATCCCCACCGTGCTCACGAAACATCTTCTATCCCGATCTCCTCGATAAACCAGTCGGGTGAAATTTCCGCACTTCCCGCAGCAAGATCCTCAGCGACTCGGCCACCCCACGGACGAGGATTTTTCGCCGGTACCTCGTGACCCAGACAATGTGGTACTGCGTCTTGTAGACCGTGTGTGCAGCTTTGTGGAGCTTCATCGGCTCTCAGCATACCGCAGGACATCGGACCTTGCTCACACCCCCGCCCTTCCAGGCGGGGACCTCTCGCTTAATTAGATCAAGAGGAAGGCTACTAAAAGTAGCTGCAGCACCGGCCAGTGCCAAAAACTAATGGAGAGTGCCAAAAAGAGATGGAACGGACAC
>SCVQ01000343.1 GCA_004296865.1 Nitrospirota bacterium | reverse complement strand
GTCGCGACCAACGATTACATCTATAAAACGCGCGACGGCGGGAAGACCTGGGAGAATCTCTCGAAAGGGATGAGCCACTCGCGCGTGATCGCGATGGCCATCGATCCCGTCTATCCCGCCACGGTCTACGCGGGGACGAAGGGCGACGCGGTCTACAAGAGCTACGACGGCGGGCAGCGGTGGGTGTCGCAGCGGGCCGGGCTGGATGATGTGACCATCACGTCCGTGGTCAACCAGTTCGTCTTCGATCCGCAGGACAACAACCGGATTGTTGCGGCGACCACGATGGGAGTCTTTGAGACGCAGAACGGCGGGGACCAATGGCAGAAGCGGATGGAGGGGATGAAGGAAGTGCTCATGGTGGTGGCCTTGGCCCTGGACCCCACGCGGCCGTCGATCATGTATGCGGGGACCAGCGGCGGCGTCTACAAGACGGAGAATCGAGGCCTGCGGTGGGAGAAGGTCAACAACGGGCTCGTGCCGCCCGAGTTGGTCAAGTCTTCCCGCGCCCTCGGCGTGACCGTGGTGCAGGTGGACCCTCAGGCGCCCGACACGGTCTATGCGGCCACGCTCGACGGCCTCTATAAGTCCACTGATGCCGCGCAATCCTGGGCCCGCATCGCCCGGTCGCTCCCGGACCAGATGATCAGCGCCCTGCTCCTGGATCGTTCCCGCCCGGACACCCTCTACGTGGCCAGCCGTGAAGGCATACACAAAAGCACGGACGGAGGCGCGACGTGGAAGGCCATGAACAACGGGCTGGCGACGCTCAACGTCCGCTCGCTGGCGCAGAGCCAGGTCGATCCCACGGTCTGGTATGTCGGCACGAACGGAAGCGGCCTCTACCGCAGCCGGGATGGCGGTGAGACTTGGAGCGCACTGTCGCCGGTGCGGGAAGCCAAGGCTGAAAACTGATGGCTGACGACTGACGGCGTCTTCGCTCAGCGGCGGTTCAAGCTCGAATTGCCGATGTCTGGGCCGGTGGGAGGCACCGTGCCGATTGCAGGGCCCGTGGTGGGGGTCTGGCCGATGTCCGGTCCGCTCGGTTGGCTGGTGCCGATGTCCGGACCTGCCGGAGGGGCGGAGCCGATGCTTGTTCCGGTCTGTCCCGTGGCTCCGATCGACGGCCCAAAGCGGGACGTGGCGCCGATCTCCGGCCCGGTGAGCGCTCGGCTCGGCGGTTCGCTCGGGCGGAAGTCCTTGTCGATCGATTCCTGCAGGCGCTCGATGGTGCGGTGCTCGCGTCCTGCCGATTCGTAGTCGAGTGGCGCGGCTTTTTTCAACGCGTCCTCGATGTCACGCCGGCGCGTCGTGAGTGCCCGCAATTGCTGCCTGGCCTCTACGAGAGAGAGAATGGTCCCGCGTCCCTGCAGCGTCTTTTGCATTTTCGTGTCGTTCGCGAAGGCCGCTTCCAGCTGACTCAAGAGGTCGAGGGCCTGATCGTCCAGTTCGCCGATTTCGGCCGCCGCCGCGGGATCGCTCGCGCAGCAGGAAAGAAACCGGCGGTATTTTCGCAGGAAGCCTTCGACGGCCGCCTCGATTTCGTCCGGCTTCAACAGCGGCTTCGGTGTGGTCACGGCCCCGGCCCCGTTCTTCTTGGAAGGATCTTTCCTGGCGACTACCGGTTCGCAGCCAGGCTCCGGATGGGCTTGCAACTCGGCGCGAGGCCGGTCGGGGCACCAATACCATGTCGCTTCCGCATCCGGTGCCGGGATTCCGGCACCCGTCACGGCGAGAGCCAGCAGCAGCCAAGATGGAGAAGCCATGCGTCCTCGAGTAGGCACAGAATCGTCCCCCTTGTCCCTTGTTGGAAATTGTGCTCGCCGTTGGCTCAAGAAGTCAATCAAGCGAGGCCAAGCGAGGGAGAGAGCCCAGCTCCCATGGGGTGGATCAACAGGGTGCCCAGGGATGTCGTTCGCCGCCGGCAGCGCCTTGAAAAGCTCGTTGCGAATCAGATAGTCTGAATTCCCTCCGTAGCGCGCAGAACAA
>SCVQ01000342.1 GCA_004296865.1 Nitrospirota bacterium | reverse complement strand
CCGAGGTTCCGGACCGTACCTCTGACGTGAGGGCCCGTTCACCTCATTCACGTTCTCAAAGGTGCTCATCGGTTCAAAAAACCGACAACTTGAGCCGTTCCTCGCATCAGAACCCACCATGTTTCCGCATGTTTCGTGCCAATACCACCCATGGGGCACTCGAAAGTGAGGAAAGGAGCCTGCGATTGATTTTTCAACGACATTGGCGTAGTCCTCTAGTTATCCGAGACGGTCTGGTGCTAAGGACACCGTGACGCTCTTTGGTTATTGGGACGATAATCGGCCAATGGGCTGGTGCGTTCCCATTTCGAGAGTGCGGCGAAGGATTTGCCCATGGATCTCTTCTTCGGCCTGATTGCGCAGTACGGCTACCTGGCCGTATTCGTGTTGCTCATGCTTGGGGTCGTCGGGCTGCCGGTGCCGGACGAGACCCTGCTCATGTTTGCCGGCTACCTGACGTTCCAACAGAAGCTGGCGGTGGCCCCTGCCATGGTCGCCGCCTTTCTTGGCAGCGTCAGCGGGATCAGCGTGAGCTATGGACTCGGACGCACGGTCGGGCACTCCCTCGCCGCATCCCTTGGGCCCCGGTTCGGGATGGGCGCTGAGCAACTGGAGACCGTGCGAGCCTGGTATGCGCGATGGGGCAAGTATGCGCTGCTCATCGGCTACTTCGTGCCGGGCGTCCGCCACCTGACAGCCTTCGTGGCTGGCTCCTCCAGACTGTCGCCGGCTGTCTTTGCGGTCTTCGCCTATACCGGCGCCTTGCTCTGGTCGGCCAGTTTTCTCACCGTGGGGTATGTCCTGGGCGAAGAATGGTCTCGCCTGTCCGCCCCGATCCACCGCGCCCTCGTCATACTGGCCGCGTTGGGCTTCGCCGGGCTTGCCGTCTGGGTCCTCCTGATGAGGTGGAAGCCGGTCAAGGTCAGGGGCGGTTGAACCGGCAGACCCTGTGTTAGGATGACGAACAAGGAGGGGCATACCTATGAATGGTCGAGATCGACGAGATCGGATGGTTCGTGTTTGGCTGTTGATTCTGCTGCTGGTGATTCCCGGCTGCGGGTACAACACGATCCAGGGGCTCGACGAAGAAACGAACGCGGCCTGGAGCGAGGTGCTCAACCAATATCAACGCCGGGCTGATTTGATTCCGAACCTGGTCAACGTGGTCAAGGGCTATGCCGCGCACGAGCGGGAGACGCTGGAAGCCGTGACGCAGGCGCGGACACAGGTGGCCGGTCTGAAGGCGACGCCGGAGCTGCTCAACAACCCCGACGCGTTCAAAAAATTCCAGGCGGCGCAGGGCGACCTGTCGTCGGCGCTGGCGCGGCTGCTGGTGGTTGTCGAGCGATACCCGGACCTGAAAGCCAATGAGAACTTTCGCGACTTGCAGAGCCAATTGGAAGGAACGGAGAATCGGATCGCGGTGGCCCGCAAGCGCTACATCGACAAGGTTGCGGAGTACAACAAGGCCGTGCGCTATTTTCCGACCAACCTCACGGCCAAATTTCTCCTCCATGCCGACGTGAAGCCGACCTTCACGGTGGCGGACGAGCAAGCGGTGTCCAAGCCTCCCGAGGTGAAGTTCTGATTTCCCAGAAAGACGCAAGGACCTGGTCGTGACGGCAACGGCGGCTGAGCGGGCGGCGGGACGAGCGAGGCGCACAAACCGTCCGGTGGCCGGGCGGCGCGTCCTTTCCGCCGCCGTTGGCATTGTTGTTGGATGGGTGCTCGCCGCGCTGGTGCCGCTCGCCTCCGCCCTCGACGTGCCGTCCCTGTCCGGGCGGCTGGTGGATGCGGCGCATCTGCTTCCCCCCGACCTGACCGCAACGCTCTCGGCCGAGCTGGCCGCTCACGAGGAGCGGACCGGTAACCAGGTGGTGCTCCTGACCCTCCCGTCCTTGGGCGGGGAACCGGTGGAGGAGTTTGCCCATCGCGTCGCGACCACGTGGCAGTTGGGGCGTAAGGGAATCGATAACGGCGTGCTTCTGCTGGTCGTGCCCGGCGACCGCCGGGTCCGCATCGAAGTCGGCTATGGGCTTGAGGGGACGCTGACCGATGCCAAGGCGTCCCGCATCATCCGGCAAGAGATCATCCCCAGGTTCCGGTCTGGCGACGTCGCCGGCGGGGTTGCCGCGGGCCTCAGGGCGATCATGGGGACGATCGAGGGCACCTATGTCCCGGCCGAGCGGACAAGCCCTCCGGCAACCGAGACAAACGGTCCGTGGAACCTCCTCTTCATCGCGGTGGTGGTCGGTGTCATGATCGGCGCGGCCATCGGAGCGAGGCGGGGCGCCGGCGGGTTCACCGGCAGCCTGGTGTCTTTTTTCCTCGCCCTCTCCGCCGGATGGATCTTCGCGCTGGCCGCAGCGATCCTCGTGATGATTGTGATCCTGGCGCTGTCCGGCCTGTCCGCTGGCGGCGGGCGGACTCCGTATGGGGGATGGGGCGGTGCCGGCGGTTTGGGAGGAGGCGATTTTGGCGGGTTCTCCGGCGCCGGTTCGTTCGGCGGGGGCGGCGGAGGGTTCGGGGGCGGAGGGGCTTCAGGACAGTGGTGACGGCGATGTTCTCTCAGGAGGACCTCAAGAAAATCCGTGAAGCGGTGCAGGCCGCCGAGCCGAGGACCAGGGGCGAGATCGTGCCCATGGTGGTGCCTTCGTCGGCCCGCTACCGGGACGCGAGCCATCGTGCCGGGCTTGCCCTGGCTTTGCTGGTCCTGACCGTCTTATTGACTGCGGACTATGGCTGGACAGGCTGGGGATGGAGCCGGCATGAGGCCGGTTGGATTGTGATGGCAGTGGGGCTCGCCTATGCCGCGGGACAATGGCTGGGTTCGTTTCCCGCCTGCATCCGGCTGATGGTCTCCCGGGCGCGGATGGCCGCGAAGGTGCGGCTGCGCGCCGAGCGGGCCTTCTACGAACACGGTCTCCACAGGACCCGCGAGGGGACCGGCGTGCTCATCATGGTCTCGCTGCTCGAACGGCAGGTCCAGGTGTTGGCTGATCGGGCGATCGATGAACGCGTGGCGCCGGGCACCTGGGACCGCCTGGTGCAGGATCTGATCAAGGGCATCACCGATGGGCGCCCAACCGAAGCCCTGTGCCGGGCGATCGCCCAGTGCGGAGACTTGCTGGCCCAGCATTTCCCCGCAAGGGAAGGGGACAACCCTGATGAATTGGCCGACGAGTTGATTCAGGAGAAGTGAGCGAACCGGGCCAACCGCACGCGAGGGTGTTGAAAAAAGAGGTTGTGGCGGTGAGCCGCCACAACCTCGTGTCAGACATCGAGAGGCACCTCCACGGGTCCCAGCGTCCTGCCCGCCGAACTATTTCATCCGCGTCGCTTCTTTCACCGGTGGCTCGACTTTGATATCCGGTCCCTGGACTTTCGGCAACTGTCCCGCCCCTTCTTTGCGGATGATCCGCTGATTATTCTCGTCCGTCAGGTTCTGGCCCACGTGGCCATCATCGGCGGCGGCCGCTTCCCGTAAGGCCTTCTCTCCGCTTGCGTTGGTCTGGCCTGGATCGTTCGCCAGCGGTTGCCCGTTCACGGGGGATACGGCATTTCCGCCCGGATAGCCGGGATGTTTGGGCAGCATGGCCGGATTCGCCCATACGAGGGAGACCGCACAGAAGCTGATCGATAAGATTGTAAGGATTGTGCGCAAGCTATATCGGCTCATGGCATCCTCCTTAATCTCTTAAAACACAAAAACCTCCCCGGATTGAGTCCGAGAAGGCCTGGCGGTGCGCGCACCGAGTTGTCTGCGTGGAAGCTGAAGGGCCGTGGCGTGGTTACCCCGGAGCCATGGCAAGCCCTCCTGAAAACCGATGCAGTAAGCATGCGCCACGCCCTCCGACATTGTCAACCGGCTTGACTCCCTCGCTGGTTTTCCACAGAATCAGGCCGTACGCGAGGGTGTTGAAAAAAAAGGGGGAGACGAAACCGATGAAAAGCGAGATTCTGTATCCGGGGGCCTTTCCGATGGTGCGCATCGATCTGGCGGCGGGGGAAACCGTCAAGGCCGAGTCCGGGGCCATGGTGGCCTGCTCGCCCACCGTGGACGTGGAAAGCAAGATGGAAGGCGGTTTTCTTGGCGCGTTGTCCCGCAAGATGCTGAGCGGCGAGAAGTTCTTTTTTCAGACCCTGCGCGCGAGCCGCGGACCAGGCGAGGTCCTGCTGGCTCCGACCGTCCCCGGCGACATCGTGGTGTTGGAACTCGACGGCGTGAGCGAATACTTGGTGCAGAAGGACGGGTTTCTGGCCGGCGCGGAGGGGGTGAAGATCGAAAGCAAGATGCAGAGCCTGAGCCGGGGCTTGTTGGGCGGCGAAGGGTTCTTCATCCTCCGCATAAGCGGCACCGGCTCGTTGATCCTGAACAGCTTCGGCGCGGTCCACAAGATCGCGCTCAAGCCGGATGAAGAGTACATCGTGGACAACAGCCACTTGGTGGCCTGGACCGCGACCACTTCCTACAACATCGAAAAGGCGGCGGCCGGCTGGAT
>SCVQ01000341.1 GCA_004296865.1 Nitrospirota bacterium | reverse complement strand
CCGAATGGAATGAAAGAGCTTCGCATGACGGATGGGACTTCCTTCCGGCTTGTGTCGGGGGATCACCCTGGTTCGGCGGTCGATGCGGCCCGGAGGGAGAGGCTGGCGGCGATGGAGGCCTCGCTCGCGGACGTGTATTTCGAATACGATCGGAGTTCGGTCCGGAAGGGCGATCGGCCGATGCTCGAGAGGAACGCGCAATTCCTCAAGTCCGAACAGGACTGGCAGCTGTTGATTTCGGGCCACTGCGACGAGCGGGGGAGCGAGTCCTACAATCTGGTCTTGGGCGAGCGGCGCGCGCGGTCGGTCCAACGGTACCTTGTGGACCTGGGCATCCCGTCGTCTCAGATGCAGATCGTCAGCTATGGCAAGGAAAAGCCTTTCTGCGGCGAGCACGATACGAACTGCTGGCAGCAGAACCGGCGCGCGCACTTCGCGATGCAGTAACGCGCGGCCGATGCGGCAAACCACGACGGCCTTAGTCCCGGACGGGACTAAGGCCGTTTTTTATTGTTCTTTTCTCCCGGCGTGCCGGCAGGTAAGATGCGGCATGCAGCCGTCGGCGTGGCGGGGAAACCGATGAGGCGGATATTTTTGTGGCTGGTCGTCGCCGCGGTGTTGCCGTTTGGTGCCGCCGCCTGGGGGGCGACCGACCCTGCGGCGACCTTGGAGGTGAGCACGGAGCCATCCGGCGGCGTGCGGGCCACGGCGACATTGCTGATCCCGGCTCCCCCGCCGGTCGTCCAAGCGGTGCTGACCGATTACGAGCGGTGGCCGGAACTGTTCAGCACGCCCATGTCGGTTACGCACCTGGAGCGGCGCGCAGGCGGCGCGGTGACGGACCTCTTCATCAAGCATTCTTTCTTGCCGGGCGGGCGCCGGCTGTTCTGCGACAATCAAGAATTGCCGGAGGGCGGGCTGGTCAGCACCTTGCGAGGGGGGGACTTCAAGCAATATGTCAGGACCTGGAAGGTCGCTCCGGACGGCGAGCACGGAGGAACCCGCGCTTCGTTCGAGCTTTTGGTCGACGTGGATACCTGGGCGCCCGATTGGCTCGTGGCCTTTGAGCTCCGGCGCCAACTGAAACAACACTTCCGTCTCTTGCTGGAGAAAATTCTGGCCAGGGCCGCAGGTCAGCCGCTTGCCCGCTGAAGGGGGAAGGTGAACTCGGCCAGTTCGGCTTTCTCCAGTCCCTGCTTGACCAAGGCGTCGATATCCAAGCCCCGTTCGACCTTCTTGATGTGGTCGAGGTGGGTTTTGGTGCTGGGGTGCGGCGGCACGAACAGCTTGCAGCAGTCTTGATCCGGCTCGATCGAGGTCTCAAAGGTTCCGATCTTTTCCGCCTCGCCCGTGATCTCGATCTTATCCATGCCGATCAGGGGCCGAAGGAGTGGGAGTTGGGCCGCGTCTTCGACCACGCCGAGGTTTTCCGGCGTTTGGGAGGCGACCTGTCCCAGGCTGTCGCCGGTGACCAGTGCCCAGCAGCGTTCCCGCCTGGCCAACTCCTCCGCGATCCGCACCATCATCCGACGGTAGAGGACGATCCGGAACGGCGCCGGCGCGTCGAGGACGATCTGCCGCTGGATATCGCCGAACGGGACCAGATGCAACCGCGAAGAGAGCTGGTACTGCGTCAACAGCGCCACGATCTCCCGGACCTTTTCTTCCGAGGCCCGGCTGACGTACGGCCTGCCGTGGAAGTGCACGAAGACCGCCCGGCACCCGCGTTTCATCATGCGATAGGCGGCCACCGGCGAGTCGATGCCCCCGGAGATGAGGCAGGCCACCTTGCCGCTGATGCCG
>SCVQ01000034.1 GCA_004296865.1 Nitrospirota bacterium | reverse complement strand
CCGAGACCGAGCAGGAGCGCCACCCCGATCATCGTTCCCATGACCGCCCTGTTCCATGTCCGCATTCCGGCTTCCTCCATACCGCACTTCGTGTGATCCGGCGGCTCTTTTTCGTTGTATCGTAACTGATGCCGCCGGAGAAAACCCTCAAGTGCTTGTTGCCTGAAATCGCATGCCGAGAGGTGTTCTGCTTCCAGCCAGGTTCGCGCTGGGCTGAACGCTCAGCCGCTGTCCTCGTGACTCGTCGTTAAAAGAGAACGGGGGAGCCGCGTTATTCTGCAGCTCCCCCGCCCTCGGTGTTACCTGTTCACGACGACTACTTCATCGCGGTCGGAATCGCCTGCGCGACTCCCGGCTGGCTCGGTTGAGCCTCCGCGCTCTTGGGAGCCCCTGCGCCGCTCGACAGCGGAAGAATCCGCTGGTCGCCGGCCGGCAGCACCCGGAAGTAGCCCCACTGTCCGGACTGCGTATAGGGCAGCCGTTGGTTGGACCAGATGTAGTCGCCGACCAACCGGGCCGGCCCGCCCGCGCCCTGGCGCAGGAAGACATCCAGGGTCTCGGACCCGGAGTACTCCACCACGCTGATCATGTCGGCGCCCGGCATGTAGGGCTCAATGGGCCACTCATGGCCTTCCACCGAGAACATGCCGTTCTGCTCGTTGTTGGCGCCGATCACGTGGATCCGGACTGCGTCACCCGTGTGCGCTTCGATGAGCGGCGTCACGGGATCTTCCGGGGCGTCCACTTTGCAGGGCATGAACACTTTGCTCAGCGAGCAGCCCTGCTCTTCCCGGAACTTGTAGGGCTCCGACCGGTAGTTCACCGACGTCAGTCCCGCCACGTTCTGGACGTAGGGCATGAACGCCGTTCCGATGATGTTGTCCTCGTCTTGGAAGAAGAGGGCCACATCCCGGTAGTTGGCCTTGCCGGCATTCTCCGACAGACTCCGGTCCACGATCACGTCCGCACGCCAGGCGTTCTTCTGCGAGAGATCTTCGCCGGTCACCGGATCGCGGTACTGCGATCCGCGAGGCCCGACGACGATCGCCCCATAGAGTCCGTTGCGCGGATTGACCACGATGTTCCCGCCGTCCCACACCAGCGACGTCGTCTCCTTATTGGCAGGATGCGCGTAGTAGGTGTACGTGCGGCTCTGGCCCGGGGCCACGGTCTGATCGCCGCCGTTGTTGCCGACGTTCAGACCCATCGAGTCCTTCGGATCGAAGGCCAGCCCCGGCGCGAAGAAGGACGCCCGGCTCTTGGCCATCTTGTTCTTCAGATTGACCTTGACGCAGTCCCCGAGGTTCACGCGCAACGTCAGCGGGCTCGGCATCACCGTCCCCCCGACCTTCGTCGCTTCCTCTTCGAGGGCGAAGATCTTGCCCTCCGGGACCGTCATCTCGATCTTCCGTTCGAAGTCCACCTCGATCGTGTCCGGCGCCTTCGGGTTCAGTTTCAGCGGGCGGTCCAGCGCCACCACGTTGAAGGTCTTTACCGGTGCGTCGGCCGGGCAGGCGGAGGAGGGTGTCGCCGGGATGTCGCCGGGTCGGGTCCCGGACGGCAGCTTCTGCAGATCGGCGACTTCCTTGCCGAGCACCCGGAAGATCCCCCATCCACCTTCGGCGAAGTGCGAACTCCGGCCGTTGAAGTGGATGTAGTCCCCCGGCATGCCTTGGAACCCGCCCGCCTTGGTCACCAGGTCGTACCGCTCGGCGATCCCGACGTGGATCGAGTTTTTCCGATTGGCATCCCCGGCGTACCGCTCGGTCAGGAAGGTATGACCGGCGATCGTCCAGACGTGGGATTCATTCATCAACTGGTGCAACAACCGGAACACGACCGTGTCGCCGGTGTAGGCCCGCAACAACGGCGTGTCCGGGTCCCCGTGGACGGCGCTGCTGAACAGCACCGAGGTGTCCGGATTGTTCGCCAGCCGTTGCGCGAAGGGTTCAGCCCGGAAGTTCAGGCCGCTGCCCGTCGTGTGCGTCCCGCCGTTGATGTACGGATTCGGCGACGCCAGGATCTTGTCCGGCATCTGGAACGAAACGGTCTTGCCGGCTTCCAGCGCCACCTCGATCGGTTGGCCCGGAGGGTTGCCGGCCGTCACGGTGTTCACCGTATGCGGCACCGTGTCGTGAATCGAGACCATCAGTTCGCGGAAGCTGCCGGTGACCCCGTAGCCGATCGGCTCGGTGCTGTGGATGTCCGCGATCGGGCCGCTCCACACCAGCTTGCCGTTCTTCGGATCGTGATAGGTCGACCCGAAGGGCTCCACGAGCGTCACGCCGAACCCGCCGTGCGGCCAAGTCGTCGCGCCGAACGCATGGTCGTGCCAGAACACGGTGCCCAGGTCCACGTCCACCCACCACCGATACCGCACGAATTCCGGCGTGACGATGTCGCCCGCCGGGTGGTTGTGCTTCAACGGCTTGAAGAACGTGATCGTGTCGCCGTTGATCTCCTTGATTCGGGCGACTTCCGCGCAGCTCTTCTCCCGCTGCAGCGACGTGGATGTGTCCTTGCTCGGCTCCACGCAATCCGCGCCGACCTGCAGCTCCGTGTTCGCATGATACTTCGTCGCGCCGGTCGCCATCTTGATCTTGATGGACCGAGCTCCCGTCTTCACGGCTTCCGTGAGCTTGGAGTTCATCGGCACCGGCAACCCATGCTTGTGCTTCTTCTCGTGCATGGTGTATGGCCGGACCGACATCTCGTACTCGAAGCCCGAGATGACGCCATCCGAGTTCCCCGTGTCGAATTGGAAGAAGTGGGGATGGATGTTGATCTTCGACGACTGGAAGTTGGTGAAGTCGTCGTCGTCCCATTCGCTCGTGAGGATCGAGTCCACGCAATCATACACATTCGCGCGGATCACGAGCGGGTACTTGAGATCATCGTTGGCCCTGACCAGATGTTCTTCCTCGGCCAGCACGTAGATCAGGCCATCCTTGTCCGTGATCGCGGGCTCCTTCCCCTGCTTCTTGGCCAGGGTGATGGGGAGCCGGATAAATTTGATGTTATAGAACTTCTGATTCGCGTTGTCCGGACAGAGGCTCCAGCGGCCCTGCTCGCCCGGAAGCGCCGGCTCGCTGGTCCGCTCGCCGTTCTCGTCGTTGTGGATCGGTTCCAGCCACGGCGCGCCGCTGTGGTTCGCGGAGAATGGCACGCGCTTGCCGAAGTGCGGCTTGAACAGCGGCCAGGACATCTTGCCGGTCAACGGTTCAAAGAGAATCGCCGGCCTCGTGCTGTCCGACCACTTCTCCGCCGCCGGGTACTTCGGGTTCTTGGCCGTGCTCTCCCGCTCGCCCCTGGCGACATCGCCGTCCCATTTCCAGTCCCAGACGGTCGAGTCGTAGGACTTGATCTGGCCGACTTCATCGTCCGTATGGCCCGGCTTGCCCTGCGCCGGCAGGTACATCTCGACCCAGTCCTTGACGTTCACGATGGCCGGGTCGGCCTTCCAGTTGGTCTTCTGCTTCCGGTCCGCGATCTTGAACTTCTTCCCGAACCAGTCCACGGTCGTGCCGATCAACTTGTCGGAGGTCACGCCGATCTTCATGCGACCAAGCCGGTCCGGCAACTCCCGCATGTCCGGCATCGTGTCGGTGTGCCCCTGGCCGACCTGCAGCGTGTTGTACACACGGCCGTAGCCCCACATGCCCGCCACATAGTGATG
>SCVQ01000340.1 GCA_004296865.1 Nitrospirota bacterium | reverse complement strand
CCTGGGGGCTCTTCTCCCCTTCATCCAGCTTGCCCTTAGGGAAGGTCCAGACCGTACGGCCCTTCAGGTCGCGCGTGCGGATGACCAGCACCTGCACGTCACGCAGGACCACCCCGCCGGCCGAATACTCGAAGAGGGGTTGCGTCATGTTCTGACGACCAGGACCGGGCAGGGAGCCGATTGCGCCAGGGCCAAGGACACGCTCCCCATGGCCATGGCGGTCCTGCCGGTGAGGCCGCGGGACCCGACGACCAGCAGGTCGTACCGGTCCTTCTGGGCTAGCTTCGGGATCACCTCCGCCGGGTGCCCGGTCAGAATCCGGCCATTCACGGCCGCACCCGCTGAACCCAGGACATCGCAGGTTTCCTCGATCGCCCGCAACGCGGCGGCCCGTCTCCCCCGGCTCAACTGGGTGCGCAAGGCCCGCACCTTCACCAGGTCCACCTCGTACATGGCCAGTTCGCGCGCGTCCACCGGCCGCACAGCCGTCGCCACCGTCACCTCCTTGAGGTTCGGCAGCACGGTGAGGAAGCGCGCTGCGTGCTTGGCGCCACGTGACCCATCGGTCGCCAGCAGAACCCGCAGGGCGCGCGCGGGCACCGCCTTTGCGGGGACCAGCAGAATGGAGCACGGCACATAGTTGAGCAGCCGCTGGGAAAGGCTACCCAGGACCAGTCCCGAGGCTCCCCTGAGTCCCCTGGTGCCGCTCACGACCAGATCCGGATGCTCCTCCCGGATCAGGTGCAGGACTTCGTAGATTGGCAGCCCTTCCCGGACCACGGTCTTGATCTCCGAATAGGACTTCTGGAGTGACTGCGCGGCACTCGCGAGGAGCGCCCGACCCTCGGCCTCCTGGTGCCGTCGAAGAGCCTGCCGCGCCTTGGCGCTGAACGACTCTGGAACATCCAAGGGCTCGATCACGTGCACGAGCGTCAGGCGGGTCCCCACGGGATGAGGAAACGTCTTGATCCAGCGGACGATGGTGTCCCCGTAACGCGACTCATCAAGAGCGAGCATGACATGCATGGCTGCCTCCGTTTACCTGAGCAGTGGAAGACCGTCTTAGGCTCTTTCCCGTACGTCTACGGGCCGACCACCCGTGCCGGATCTGGCCCCCTGAGCCGTTCGAGCCGAGCGAGCAGATCGGACCAATGTGTGCCGGGCCAGTAGATCCGCCCACAGCCCGCGCAAGAGGTTAATTCGGCATGCCGGCCGGCCACAAAGGCGGGGACCAAGCGGGCCGCCTCCTCATGAGGGACCGGTTTCAGGGCCAGGTTACATTCCGCGCAACGGCTCGCGCGTCTGGGATCGATCGCCAGATCGAGCTGTAGCTCCCGCTTGAGCTGCTGGAGTTGCTCTTCAAGGCGGTCGCTCGTCAGGAGGGTATGGCGGCCCCGCAGGACACGCCGTTTTGCCATGTACCCATCGCGCGTCAGCAGCCATCGGTCCTCCCGCAGCACACGATCGATGATGGCCTGATCAGGCGCGACCCTCTCGTAGGCCGTGTCATACCCCAGAATCCGCAGCCAGCGGGCGAGCCGGCCGAGCATCGAATCGGCGAAAAAGGCGGCGGGAGAGGGCGCCGTCACGGTGCATCGTCCGGCATCGGGTGAAACCCCACCCCAGCGATCGAGAGCCAGCGATCCGCTCTCACCTCAGCCCCCAGAAACATCTTGGCCAGCCAGGCGCTGGTGCCGACATGTTCGGTGACCGTCGGAATCGCAAAACGACTCTCGCCGGCGGCCAATGCCGCAAAGGGGATGATCTGATCGGCAGCGAAGCGGTCCAGCGTCGCGCCGCTGTGCAGGTCCTCCAGGAGTTGTTTTGCGACATGTTTCCCGATGGCCTCGGCGGGTCGCCTCAGGGCGCCGGCCTGGTCCGCGCCAAGACGGGCTGTTCCCTCTAGATCGGCAAAGACGGCCAAAGCCGCTCCCGGCTGGAGCGCGTCGGTGTCGTTCCGTTCCTCGATCTCGGCATGATAGCCGGCTCCCCCGAGGACCTGCTTCGCCGCCTCCGCCATCCGACGGCTCACACGCCGCTCGTCAAGATGGGACGAGAGCGCGATGCCCCAGATCCGTTTTACGATGCCCGGTTCCTGAAGGCTCAGGCCGCGAAGCGGCTGTCGGAGCGGGTGCACCGTCAGGTAGAGGATGCCGTCTCCTCGCGGGACGTAGCCGGGACGTCCCATCTCCGCTTCGGCCTCAAGACCCATTCGCCGAAGGAGGGGGAGCAGCACCTGCTGCAAGTGGAAGATGGAAGGGGCAAAGTCCTGAAAGAGGCCTCCTCTGATCTCCACGCTGGTCGAAGCCTGACGAAACGCCAGCACCGGCAGCACCGCCAGCGCCAACATGGTGGTCGAGCCGGCCGAGCCGATGTCCCAGCAGAACCGCCGTTCTTCCTGGCTCACCTGGCCGATTCCAGGCCGAAAGACCAACTCTCGCGACCCTTCATGCAGCCCTTCAACCGTTCCCTTCGCCAGTTGGCAGATGGCGTCCACGACCCGGAGGTGTTGAGGGCGGAGCCCCGGCTTCGGACGTCTCATGCGGGCGTTCACGACATGGACGGCCCGACCCGTCAAGGCGGCAAAGGCGACGGCCTGGCGAACGATCGTGCCACTGCCGGAATAGTGAGAACCGTCGATCTCGATCATGCTCGCCCATGCCCACCCTCAGCCGAACGGCGATCCGCCGCCGGACGACCTAGTCGATTGTGACCGTGATCGATTGTTTCTTCGCTTCCTCGGTCTTGGGCAAGCGAACCTCGATGACGCCGTCATGGAACGTCGCTTTGATCTCGTCCGGCTTGACGTCGGTCGGCAACTCCACGCTTCGCACGAAGGAGCCGTAGGACCGTTCGCGGCGATAATAGTTTTTCTCCTTCACCTCTTCTTCTTTCTTCTTCTCGCCCTTGATCGTCAGCGTCCTGCCGGTGAGTTTGACTTCCACATCCTCTTTGCTCAGGCCCGGCAGGTCGGCCTTCACAATGACCGCGTCCTTTTCCTCATAGACATCCAGCGCAGGCAGCCGCATGGAGACCGCCCGGCTGGGCCACAAGCGCTCCGGCTCCCACGGGCTGAGGAACGGCCTGCGCCAGAACTCCTCCATCATCCGATCGAAGAGCCCAAACGTTCGATCGACGTCGCGATCCCAACTCACCGGTAATTCAAGCGGCTTCCTCATGGCCAACGCTTTGGTCTCCTTGCCGCCCTTTTCCTTCTTCGCTTTTTGCGCCATATCGCCCCCTCCTTTTTGACTAGGGTCGCCCCGATTCCTGGTGCCGATGGAGCGAGAAGGTGCACGATAAATG
This sequence comes from Nitrospirota bacterium, assembly GCA_004296865.1. Classification (GTDB taxonomy): domain Bacteria; phylum Nitrospirota; class Nitrospiria; order Nitrospirales; family Nitrospiraceae; genus SCVQ01. The sequence goes on along the minus strand of SCVQ01000340.1, from coordinate 2,508 downwards.
CCACTGCAATCGTGCGTGTGAGGATTCCTAAGTGGTCGGAGCTGCGAAGGGTTCCGGCAGGACCTGCTTCAAGGAACGCACCAAGACCCATTCGGATGGGGTGTTACAGGTCAGGGGAAGGCCGAAAGCCTGTTGCCAAATGCCCCAGAGCCCGTCCAGACAGGGCCAGGATTTTGGCGAAGCCACCCATGACGCTTACTGCGGTGATACGTCGGTAGGCGAAGGGTCTATCCGGACTCGCATGCCGGGTTCGCGTGCAGGTACTTGCGCCATCTCCGTTTCGGCTTCCATGCGGGCCGCGCGCCTGAGCTGCATCGCAAAGCTTCCCCTGGTCAAGGCCCAGAACGTGGAAATCGGGAGGCCCGCTTCGCGGAGGGCGCGGGCACTGTATTGATGACACTGGTGCAACAGATGGTAGGGGCGGGTCGCGGGATAGAACCTGCTGGTCCCGACCGTGACGATCGGATCGGGCGAGGCGATCGAGGCTTGCAAATACCGACGCAGGCGGCGATAGCCCTCTTCGCTGACTCGAAAGGTAAACCGGTCCGAAGGGGGTTGCGGTGTCCGCTCGGCCCACACCCGGTCATGCAGTCCGACTTCGATCACAGCGGGAGTCGGCCAGAACAATGCCCGCAGTACCCCGCCGATCCCCTGGCGACCCTCGAGGTACCAGGCTTGCTCGGCATAGCCCCATTCTTCGACGGGCTGAGTCGCCTCTTGCGGGAAGGCGATCATGGCATGCCAGGTATCGAGCGACACGACGATGGTGTGGGTTGGGGCTCCCTTCTCCGGAGGCCAGAGTTCAGGCACCGGACCGGCGCAGCCGCAGAGGAGCAGGCCGAGGACGATCCAGATGCGCGCCACGGTCACCCCGTTCGTCCCCGCACGATGAGCACCGAGCAGGGCGCGTACTTGAGAATCCCCTCCGAAACGCTTCCGAGCAGCAGCCGGTCCGTTCCCGTCAGCCCCCTGGAACCGACCGCCACGAGATCGGCTCGATTCCGCCCGGCATACTCGATGATCGTCTGACTGGGGAGGCCCGCCAACACGTCCGTCGTGACCGCACAGCCCTCTTTTAAAAACGCCTCGCGAAACGCCGCCACGATCCGGCTTGCCCGCTCCTCGAGCGGCTTGGTCAACGCGTCGATCTGCGGCTGAGGCAGGACGCGCGCCGCAAGGTCCGTCACGACCGGTGCGACGACCGACAGCACGGTCAGATGGGCCGATTCCGGAAGGAAACAGGTACGCAGAAACTCGGCGGCCGTCTTGGCATGCTTGGAGCCGTCCACCGCCAGGACCACCCGCGCGATCTGCGACAGCCGACGCTTGACCACCAGGACGGGACACGAGGCGAGCGACACCACCTTCCGTGACACGCTGCCCAGCAGGAAGCTGCGGATGTCGCTGAGCCCTTGGGACCCGACCATCACGAGGTCCACACGTCTCCAGCTTGCTTGCCGGACGATCGTCTCGGCAACGGGGCCATGCGCCAGCACGGTGCGAATGGCGGTGCGCGGCGCGGTGGCCGACTGACTCAAGGCCGCCGCCGCGGTCGCGGCCATGCGCTGCAACAGCTTGTCGGCTTCACGGTCGACCGAGACCAGCGACGCCTTCACGCGCGCCTTGTCCGCCCGCGCGGACGACAACAAACCGGTCTCCACCACGTGGAGCAGCACGACCTCGTTAAGCCCCTGCCCCACCAGCGAGGCCAGCGCTTCCACCGCCCGATGCGAAAACTCGGACCCGTCTACCGCACAGAGTATCTTCATGTTGCGCTCCATCTTCCGGATTCCGCCACTCTATAGGAGCCGGGCCCGCTTTTCAAAGAGAATGTGGCCGGTCATGGGCGCGCCGGACAGGACGGGACGGCCGGCGCTTGACGCTCATCGACATCAGTGCTATGGGTGGCTCCGCGATGAAGATGATGCTCTACCATCTGACCGGCAGTTTGCAAGGCCGGAGGCAGTACTTCGACACCGATTCGATCAGTTTCGGCATCGGCGAGCACTGCGGCATCGTGTTCGACGCTGTCAAAGACGCGGCGGTCTGTCCCGTACACGCCGAACTGGCCGTCGAAGATCAGACGCCGATCCTCCGCGACCGCAGTGGTCGTCAGGCACTCCTCGTCAATGGGGAACGAACCGACGAAGCCCCGTTGCAGGACGGCGACTTGATCCAGTTCGGCGATGGGGGCCCGCTGGTCCGTTTTCGCCTCCTCCACGATGGAAACCTGGAGGCCAAACCGTGGCGACACATCGTGGCCGATTCCCGCGACATCGTGGTGCGCATGCCCCATGCCCGCTACATATCCCCCTTCTACCTGGCGCGCCACATCCTGGCCGATGTCACCCGCTACGGCTCGCTGACGGCCAAGCTCGTGGCCGCGGGACTCCTCTTGATCCCCCTCGCGATCACGGCCGCGCTGGGGTTGACCGCCTACTATCAATACCAGGCGGCTGGAGCCTCCGAGCGGAAGATGGCCGAACTCATGAGCCGGATCGAGACCGG
>SCVQ01000339.1 GCA_004296865.1 Nitrospirota bacterium | reverse complement strand
GCGGGAACAGGCAGCCGCCTCGCCCTGAAGCTCGTCCGGCAACGGGTCCCAGGCCTGGGACAGGACCGTGTCCTGGCCCCCGACATCGAACAAATTCGCACCTTGGTGGCCGGCGGAGCGCTGACGGCAATCTTGGCTGCATCCCGCCTAACCGCATCCCGACGCCCCGGCGTCGCCAAGAGAAAGAGCCTGTCATGAACGACCTCCCGCATCCGCACAGTGCAGACTGCTCGACTGCCCTGCGTGCCGGGCTGTTGCTGACCGCTGTCTCCCTCTCCGCCCCCTTGGTCCTCAACGCCCCCGCAGCGGAACACACCTCGCCGTCATCGCCAAGCAGCGAGGGACTGCAGGTCGAGGTGGTGAAGAAAGGACTCGGAAAGGAAGTGACGATCAGGAAGGGGAGCAAGGAATGGTACATGCTGGTCGAGGTGACCGAAAGCAACTCCGTGGTCATCCGGCAGGAGAAGGACCGCGACACCTACCTGGTCGATGAGAGCGAAACCCATGACCATGCGCTGAGCAAGAGCGAAGTGGACTCGGCGATCGAGGATTTCGTCAACAGCGTCAAGACGCAGGTGCAACGCAAGCCATGACGCCTATTCGAGCGCCGCGCGGCACCGCTTTGACCTGCAAGGGCTGGGCGCAGGAAGCCGCGTTGCGCATGTTAATGAACAACCTGGACGACGACGTTGCGGAGAACCCGCGCGAGCTGGTCGTCTACGGCGGCACGGGCAAGGCGGCGCGTAATTGGAAAGCCTATGAGGCCATCGTCCGCGAGCTGGCCGCGCTGGAAGGAGACCAGACGCTGCTCGTGCAGTCGGGCAAGCCTGTCGGCGTGTTGCGCACCCATGAATTTGCGCCTCGGGTGCTGATCGCCAACTCGAACCTGGTCGGCCATTGGGCCACCTGGGATGAGTTTCGCCGATTGGAAGCGCTGGGCCTGATCATGTATGGGCAGATGACCGCCGGCTCCTGGATGTACATCGGCACGCAGGGGATCGTCCAGGGGACCTATGAAACGTTTGCGGCAGCCGCGACCCGTCACTTCGGAGGCGATCTGGCGGGACGCTTCATTCTCACCGGCGGCATGGGTGGCATGGGCGGCGCGCAGCCCCTGGCCGCGACGATGAACGGGGCGGCCCTGCTCTGCGTCGAGGTGAACCCAGTGAGGATTGAGCGGCGGATCAAGACTCGTTACTGCGACAAGATGACCACATCCCTCGATGAAGCCCTCCAATGGATTCTGACGGCCAAAAAGAAAAAACAGGCCCTGTCGGTGGGGCTTGTCGGCAACTGTGCCACGGTCCTGCCCGAGTTGGTCAAACGTGGGATAGCCCCGGACCTTGTGACCGACCAGACTTCCGCCCATGACCCTCTCAATGGCTACATCCCTGCCGGCCTATCTCTGGAACAGGCAGCAGAGCTTCGAAAAACAAACCCGTCGGACTACATCAACCGCGCAATGGATTCGATCGCTCTCCATGTCAAAGCCATGTTGGACTTTCAACAAGCGGGGTCGGTCGTTTTTGACTACGGGAACAACATCCGAACCATGGCCTTTCAGCGAGGGGTGACGGACGCCTATTCGTTCCCCGGCTTCGTGCCGGCTTACATCAGGCCGCTGTTCTGCGAAGGGAGAGGGCCGTTCCGGTGGGTGGCCCTCTCCGGGGATTCGTCGGACATCGCCGTCACCGATGAGGCAGCCTGTGAGCTGTTCCCGGAGAATGCCTCACTGCAGCGATGGATCAGGCTGGCCCGTGAGAAAGTCCAGTTCCAGGGCCTCCCGGCCCGCATCTGTTGGTTGGGGTATGGAGAGCGGGCAGCCCTGGGGCTGCGGATGAACGAGTTGGTGAAGAAAGGAACGCTGAAGGCTCCGGTCGTCATCGGCCGCGACCACCTGGACGCAGGCTCAGTCGCCTCCCCCTATCGGGAGACCGAAGGCATGAAGGACGGCAGCGACGCCATCGCCGATTGGCCGATCTTAAACGCCCTGCTCAATACGGCCTCCGGCGCCAGTTGGGTGTCCTTCCACCACGGTGGAGGCGTCGGCATCGGCTATTCTCTCCATGCAGGACTGGCAATCGTGGCCGATGGGACCAAAGAATCTGCGGCGAAGCTGGAGCGGGTCCTGACCAACGATCCCGGCATCGGCATCCTGAGACATGCCGATGCCGGCTATTCGGAAGCCGTCGATGCAGCACGG
>SCVQ01000338.1 GCA_004296865.1 Nitrospirota bacterium | reverse complement strand
ATCGGGGACGATGCCGCCGTCGTTCGCTTGCCGGCCGGACACCGGCTTCTGCTCACCACCGATCTCCTGGCCGAAGGCATCCATTTCGACTTGACCACCGCCACCTACGAGGACCTCGGGTACAAGGCCGCGGTCGCCAATCTCAGCGACATCGCCGCCATGGGCGGGACGCCGCGGCATATGTTGGTCGCGATGGCCCTGCCGGCCGACCGGACGGTCTCCCAGATCCGACGGCTCTACGGCGGGCTGATGAAGGCCTGCCGGCAACATGGCGTGGCCCTCATCGGCGGCGACACCTCGGCGTCTCGCGGCGGCCTGTTCATCAGCGTCACGCTGACGGGAACCGCCCCCCCAGGCCAGGTCCTGATGCGGGACGGAGCGCGGGTGGGAGACTTCATCTACGTCACCGGCACCCTGGGTGACTCGCTGGCGGGACTGAATCTCCTGACGGCCCAACGTCGTAAGAACCCCCCTCGCTATGAGCGCACTCTCATGAACCGGCATTTGCGTCCCACCGCGCGGATCGCGGCAGGTCAAACGCTAGCCTCCCGCGGCCTCGCCACAGCCGCCATTGACCTCTCGGACGGGCTGTCCGGAGACCTGGCTCACCTCTGCGAACAGAGTGCGGTCGGGGCTGAAATCACAGCGACGGCACTGCCCCTCTCGCCTGCCTGCCGGGCTTACGCCGCCGCCCATCGAGTGGACCCCACTCGGCTGGCCTTGGCCGGCGGAGAAGACTATGAACTGCTCTTCACGGTCTCCCCTAAAAACCGTGCGACAGTCGACCGCCTGGCCCACGAAGCCCCCTATCGGATCACCTCGATCGGCATCATCCGGCCAAAATCTTTTGGGCTTCGCCTGAGAGACGAGGAAGGATCGTTGAAGAAGTTGACCATCTCAAGCTATCAGCACTTTCAAAATCCACCGACGGTCAGGTCATAGCATCATGGCTTTGCTCGAACGCATGCGTTCCTACCTCACCCAGATTCTGCACCTGCACGAACCCCCGCACCGAACCGCCCTGGCCTTCGCCGTTGGGGCCTTCATCGCCTTTGCACCGATTTACCCTCACACGTTGTTGGTGATCTTCTGCATCTGGGCGTTCCGGCTGAACCTCATCGCGCTCTTAGCCGGCGCCTCGATCAACAATCCGATGACGATCGTGCCGATCCTGGGCGCGACGCTGTGGATAGGCTTCCACCTCATGGGCATGCCGCAGGCGCCGACCCTGAGCTGGAGCCATCTGAGCTTCACGGCCATTTACGAACAGATGCAGCCCTACGCCGTTCCATTTTTGGTCGGGGGCACCGTCCTTAGCGTGCTGGGCGCGGTCGTCAGTTACCCAACCGCCTATGCCTTGATTTCGAAATACCGCCGCCGCAGGCCCCCTGCCGCAGAGAACCCGTTGCCGCCGGAAACCGGTCTGCGCTAGGATGACGCAGGAGCCCAATCCATGACCGTCCGGCCCCCTGATGCCAGCGCACCCTATGACGGGTCGGCCTTGATCGCCGACCCGATTCATGAGTACATCTCCTTCACCGTTCCCTACGCGACCCCCGATCAGTCGGAACGGACCGAAAAGGACCTCATCGATTCGCCCTGGGTCCAGCGGCTACGCTACATCTACCAACTCCAAAGCGCCCGCTGGGTCTATCCCTCGGCGGAGCACAGCCG
>SCVQ01000337.1 GCA_004296865.1 Nitrospirota bacterium | reverse complement strand
AGTTGCGGCTCCCGTATCGGTCCCCTCCTCCCCCCTCCCTCGCTCCCTTGACTCGTCTGCCTCGGAGGGCTAAGGTGACCTTGTGGGAGGAGATTAACGCCCCGAGGGAATATGGTCCATCAGGGGGTCGAGCGCTGAGGACGGTGTGCAAGCCCAGCTTCGACTGGGAAGCCTAAAGTCCCACCAAGATCTCCGCCGTACCTACGTGCTCTCGGTAGGTGCGTGCCTCCTCCCACCCTAATCCGCATGGTTCCTGCAAGCTGCCGCCGTCATCGCGGATTCGCCACTCCCATCAGCCTGTCTCAATATCCGACTCTGTCGCATGGATGAAGGCCAGAGTCGAGTGTGCGAGCGCATGGGGGCGAGAGCCGATTGTGCCTCTGAACGGCAGACGCGGCTGGCGTCAGGGTGGTGTGCGAGGATGATCTCATGGCCATCAAGGCCACTGTTTATCATTGGCAGGTGACGCTGTCCGACGTGGATCGCGGGGTCTACGAGGTGCTCGACCTGCGCTTCGCCCGCCAGCCTTCGGAGACCATGCGCTATTTGCTCACCAGGGCGATCGCCTACTGCCTGTGTCACGAAGAGGGGATCGGGTTCAGTAAGGAGGGCATTGCGTCGTCCGACGAGCCGCCCCTGTCCATTCGCGATGGGTCGGGCCTGCTCTGCGCCTGGATCGAGATCGGCGCCCCTTCGGCGGAGCGTCTGCACAAGGCCAACAAAGCCGCGGCCCGCGTGGCGCTGTTCACCCACGTGGAACTTTCGACCTTGTTGCGCGAGGCGGGCACCCGGGCCATCTACAAAGTCGAAGAGATCGAAGTGTGGCGGCTTGAGCCGAGCTTTCTCGATGCGCTCGACGCCAAGGTGGATCGCAATGCCAGGCTCGAGCTTGTCCGTAGCGATGGTGCACTCTATGTCACCGTCGGAGGTGCGACGCTGCACGGTACGATCGCTCGCCACTCGCTGGTGCCGCCCTCGGCGTGAGGCGATTGAAGGGTCGGGAGTCGTTTCTGCCAGGTTGTCCTCATCCTGCACCCTCCGTGCCGCTCTCGACCAAGTCCCCCTGATCTTCACCAACCTGCGCGGGGAATCGCACAGTCGTGCGATCGTGTCGCCCGCACATGTCCTCTGCCCGGCGGTTCACGAGCGCTGAGAGCACCTTGTCGGATGCCGCGCTGGTTCCGACTGCCTACCGCTTCTTGCCTATCGTCGTCCGTAGAAGTTTCTTCCACTCGTCCCGGTTGACGGCGGGCATGGTGCTGATCTGGATGTGCCCCAGCGAGGCGTTGAGCACGGCCGCCTGCATGGCCGCCTTGTTGTCCGGAAATTCCCAGATGGCGACGACGTCGTACTCACCCAGGCAGTAGTAGGCCTGGACCAGTCTGCCGCCGAGGGCTTGCGCGTTTTTCTTCACCATCTCGGCCCGCTCGACTCCCTTGTCCTTCATGGTTTGGAGCCCCTGCTGGGTGAATTTTACGAGGCTGACGTAGGTCTGCATGGCGCACCTCCTTGGTGGGAATGGATGAGTTGTGTGTGTGAGAGGGTCTGGAGTGATCTTAGGCCCATTGGCCGGGAGGTGACAAGTGGGAGAAGACTCAGGGAGCGGGGGCTCTGTGGTCCTGGTTCTCTACGATCTGGCCGAGCGGCGGGTGATGACGGCGATGCTGCCCCGTGGGCTGGCGGCCGCGGTCATGGCGTTTCTGCCGGCCGGCGTCGGCATTGCCGGGACGGAGCGTTTTCCGCTCTGTGTCCGGTCTCCCCTGCGTGAGCGCGGAGTGTCAGGGGGCACCCTTCAGAAGCCCCTGCATCAGAACCCAGTCCGCCCTGCTCCCAGTGTAGGTCAGGGGCCGCTTCGGGAGGCGTAGCAGCGAAGCACCCTGGCCCATCCTCTCGCCTCTCGCGCCTCTCACGGCTTCATCTGCTCGGCGATTTCAGACAAGTCTTTCGGGTAGAGCGTGATTTCGATGCGGCGGTTCGCCTTGCGTCCGTCCTCCGTGTCGTTGCCGGCCACCGGCTTCGTGTC
>SCVQ01000336.1 GCA_004296865.1 Nitrospirota bacterium | reverse complement strand
GCTTGGGCAAAGTCAATCTCCGGAATGATTCGCCGCAGGCAGATCATGGCCGCCTCCCGACAGAGCGCCTCCAGATCGGCTCCCACGAACCCATGGGTGATCTCGGCCAGACGGGCCATCTCCACGTCCTTGGCGAGCGGCATGCCCCGGCTGTGAATTTCCAGGATCGCCAAGCGACCGTGCCGGTCCGGGATCGGAATGACGACCTCCCGGTCGAACCGCCCGGGGCGTCGGAGGGCGGGGTCCAGCGCGTTCGGCAGATTGGTCGCCGCAATGACGATCACATGCGCTCGACTCTTGAGCCCGTCCATGAGCCCCAGGAGTTGGGCCACCACCCGTTTCTCCACGTCCCCCACCACCGTCTCCCGGCGCGGGGCGATGGCATCAATCTCGTCAATGAAGATGATGCTGGGCGCCTTCTGGGCCGCCTCCTCGAAAATCTTGCGCAAATGGGCTTCGCTCTCTCCGTAGAACTTGTGGATGATCTCCGGCCCGTTGATCGAAAAAAAGCTGGCGTCGGTTTCATGCGCCACGGCCCGCGCAATGAGGGTCTTCCCGCAGCCGGGCGGCCCGTGAAGCAGCACCCCCTTGGGCGCATCGATGCCGAGCCGTTCGAACACCTCCGGGTAGCGCAACGGCAACTCGATGATCTCCCGGACCCGGTGGAGTTCCCGTTTGAGCCCGCCGATGTCTTCGTAGGACAGGATCGGCCGCCCGGCCTCTTTCTTTCCCTGTTCTTGCCACACGGCTCCCACTGTGAGGACGGTGTTCGGCACGATGACGACCGCTCCCTTGGGCGCGGTCCCGCGGACGATAAAATCCAGGTAGCGGCTCCCGAAGAGGGTGGCCCGGATCCGATCCCCTTCCACCACCGGCAAGCCGTCGAGCAGGTTCCCGATATACTTGAGGTCGCGGTCTGACGGCATCGCCGAGACGGGCGCAAGGGTGAGCCGCTGGGCGGGCTGGGCGATGATGCGGCGCACCGACACCACCTCATCCAGCGCCACCCCTGCGTTTCCTCGCGAAAGCCCATCCAATTGGACCCGGGCCCCGGCCCGTTCATCTTTATACGATGGCATCACCTTGCAGACCGTCCGTCGCTTTCCCTCGATCTCAACCAGGGCGCCGAGTTCGCCCCCCAGCGCCTTGATATCGGCCGGATCCATCCTGGCCAGCGCCCGCCCAACATCTTTGCCGAGCCCTTCGCTGACTTTCAGCCGCAGCACGCCCTCCGCCGCTTGTTCCATCGCTGGATCCTCCGTTTAGCTCGCCTTACGGAGCGTGATCTCCAAGATCCCGTTCCGACAAGTAAAGCTCATGTTGTCAGACGAAAAGCTCGCCGGCAACAGCAACTCTTTTCGGTATTTCTTTTCTCCCCGCTCTGCGACCAGTGCGAGGATATCGTCGTGCAGCTCCAGCCGAACATCTTCCGGCATGACTCCCGGCACCTCGGCGACGATGAAGACATGGTCCGGTTCATCGAAGAGATCGGTCATCGGTTCCCGAATCTCTTTGACCTCCACGCGACCACTCTGCTCATCCTTCCGAATGTTCCCGAACGGTTCAACCTTGACCCCTTGCTCGCCGAGCCCGACTTTCACGGAAAACCCATACACGCCGCGGAGCCGTTTGTCCGACCCGAGATCGAACTCCCCGGATCGGGACGCCGTTCCCCCCTCCTTCTCCGCCGTCTCGGCCCATTTCCCCAACTGGTCGAGCAGCGCGCCGAGCCCTCCCAGAACCCCTCCCAACCCGGCTGGCTCAGGTTTCGTCGGTCCCGATTTGCCGAAGAGGCCTCCGAGCCGGCGCCCGATTTCCTCGAGTCGGCGTTTTCCCTCTGCAAAGTCCTCAGCTCTGTGTTTGCTGGTCATAGACGCCCCTCCTTTAAAAAGCCCTTCCCCGAGCCCGCTCACAGTCATGGCTGCACGCCGTCCCACAGCACGGACTTTGCCATTCATCCTTCATCAATCCTTCGGGCTGGAATTGAGGATGGGGCTTGGTGTGCTGGCATGGATTCTCTATTCCGGTTCGGAGACAGGTTGTAGCCCTTGAGCTTGGTATGGATCGTCTTGTAATCTATGCCCAGCAGCCGGGCGGCTTCGGCCTTGTTGCCCTTGGTCTGCCGTAATGCCTGCGTCAAAATGGCGCGCTCCACGCCAGCCACCACCCGGCTGACCACCTCCTTCAAGGGCAGGCTCCCGTCGGGCAGAAAGGCTCCCGAAGCGCGGATGGGGCAATCCTGACACCCGAAATCTGCTAGTCCAAGCGCCTCCAGTTGGTAAAGACCCATGGTCTCACGAGACATGGCATCGCCGGTTCCGATGTTGTGCCTATCGACTATCCCAAGGTGATTTGGAGTGATGATATGCTGGTGGGCACTGACACACAACACCGCCCGGCGCAACTGGTTGCGCAGTTCTCGGACGTTTCCAGGCCACTCGTACGCCAGGATGATCCCCAAGGCTGGCGCCGACAGGCCGTGCACCTCTTTGCCCAACTCCTGGTTCGCGAGTTCCAGGAAACGCTTCACCAAAAACGGCAGATCCTCTTTCCGTTCACGCAGGGGACGGAGATAGATCGTGAACTCCGCGAGCCGATGATAGAGGTCCCGGCGAAAAGTCCGCTGGTTCACCATCTCCCCAAGATCCACATTGGTAGCCGCTACCACCCGGAAATCCACGGCCCGCTGCTTCGTGCTCCCGATCCGATGGATGCGCCGCTCTTCCAAAACCCGCAAGAGCTTCCCCTGCATCGGCAGGGGCAAGTTCCCGATTTCATCAAGAAACAGGGTCCCGCCATCCGCCAATTCAAAGGCTCCCGCTACCGCCTCATGCGCTCCGGTAAAGGCGCCCTTCTCATGCCCGAACAGCTCGCTCTCGATCAGCGGCTCCGGGATGGCGCCGCAGTCCACCGCCACGAATGCCCTGGCCGCCCGAAGGCTCTCGGCATGGATAGCCTGGGCTACCAGCTCTTTGCCCGTTCCGGTTTCGCCGGTCATGACGACCGAGAAGTTTGTCTTCGCCACTTGGTCGACCTCGGAGACAATACGCTGGATCGCCTGGCTCTCCCCCATGCATTCAAAGAGGGAAGAGGGCTGTCCCGCCAGATCGCGCGCACGGCGAACCCGGCTCTTGACCGCCCTCTCCTCCAAGGCACGGCGCACGGTAAGCACAACGTCCTCGTTGTGGAACGGCTTGGCCAAGTAGTCATAGGCCCCGGCCCTGATCGCGCGGACGGCATCGTGGGTCTTACCGTATGCCGTCACCATGATAATGGGGAGCGCCCGCTCCATGGCTTTGACCTGCGTGAGCACCTCAAAGCCGTCCATATCGGGCAGACAGATATCCAGAAGCAGGACATCCGGGGCCTCTTCCCGGATGCATGCCAGCGCCTCCTTGCCGCTCGCCACCGCCACCGGCACCAATCCCGCCATCTGGATGAGATGGGACAGGGCCCAACGGCCCTCTTCCAGATCATCCACAATGAGCACCTTGGCCGAATCCAATGACGTGGGGCTCATCTGGAGGACTCTTTTTCCCCTGCTGGCCGAATCCCCGGCGGGCGGAGGGCGGGCAGCAGGTTTCGCACCAAGATGTCTGCGTCCAGAAGCGGTTCCACCGAATGGGCCAAGCCCAAGAAGAGCAGGCCAATCTCACCGGCACCTAAGGTGGTGTTGATCCGGTTGGCAATCGCGCGATCTCGCTCGGCTAGGAGCCTCCGGCTCTGGTCGTCCGACGGCACAGCCCCGCGCTCCTTCTCTGGCGTCGCGGCACCGAGCGCGCCCCGGAGCAAGTGATACTCTTGGACCAACAGGTGGGAGTCTTCGGTTCCCATCAAACGGGCTCCCTTCTCCATCAGCGCCAACAGGAGCTGGTGATTCTTGCTCCCTTGGGCGGCCACCTCTTTGACAATTTCCTCTTCCCGCCCGCAGTCGGGTAACCCATCCTGATAGAGGCGCACGCTCGTATATGGTAACTCCAGAGCCTCGATCATCTGGCGAATGCCCGTCCAGATCTCACGAACCGTCTTCAGATGTTCGTCCCATTTTGCGGCGCCATACCGTTGCACGTACTCCTGCTTGACCTGCTCGATCAAGGACCCCATATCCTGTTCGGCATGAATAATCGGGATCACAATGAGCGTACGCATCGCCTTACTGCACGCCTCTCTTTTCACGCAGCAGAGATCGGATCTCCTCTCTGAGCTCAGGGAGGCACAGATCTGTGGGTGAGGAGTTCAGGAGACTGTCGACATTGAATGACCCTAAGCTCGCCATCTCAAGCTCTTTACTGAGCACCACGCGAAAAGACTCTGGGTCGGCAATCTGCTCCTGGATGAAGACCTGACGGAATCCCTTGAGAATCTTGAAGACCATGCCCAAATCGGCCTGCGTGAAGTCTTCTGGACAGAGCGCGCACGCATCAATCCACAGCGGCTGCCACAGCGGATCGGTCACGCCTCGGCAGAGTCCTTTCACCACCTGCCATTCCGTCCTGCGGCGCTCAAGCTGCATCGTTCATTCTCGCCTACGTCCGGCCCGGCTCAGGTCGTCGCACCCGGGCCGAGGCCACCTCCGCCCTGCTCCCGCAGGAGGCAGCGGATTGGACAGCCAAACGGATCACCGTCCGCCGTGATCCGCTCGCATGCCGCCAACGCTTCCAGGTACCGGGCATCGTGTTTCCTCGTTGCCTCCTTCTCCAGAAACCGCCTCAACCCGTCGAACGGCTCCCGCTGCTTGAGGCACGATCGGCTGCGGCGGGCGATGCGCCCCGGACGGCTCAGGGGCTGCGGGCGCGGGCATGCCCGCGCCCGGCGGCTTCCCGGACCGCAGCGTGCCCTCCAGAATGAGCTGCCCCATCGGACAGTTCTGGTTCCGCCGGAGATATTCAGGAGGCATTCCGCCAGCGCCTCCGCGAATGCAACATCCCCCTCCCGCTCGGCATGAGCGCGGAGCCGATCAATCAGCGCAATGAAGGCGCAGTGTTCGCGGTCAGACATGGGAGCCTCCGCATCCCAGGGCTTCGGCACCACACCTTAAAAGGTCGGGCTTGGCCCCGACCCAGCGAGACACGAACCGCTCAGAGCCAAACAGTCAGTCGCGTGCACGTGGGACAACGCGAGACTCACCGGCCTGAGAGCCCAGGCCCACCTGGATCGCCAGCACCAACCGCTCCAGATTCACCGGTTTCCCGATCACATCCACTGAGCCGAGCCCCAACGCCTCTTGCAGCAACTTCTCGTCCTGGCTGGCGGTCAGCACCAGCACCCCGCCCGTGTACTGCCGCGCCCGAAGGGCGCGCAGAACCTCGACCCCATTCATCCCGGGCATGTACATGTCCAACACGATCATCTGGGGAATCTCTTGCTCCACGAGCGCGAGCGCCTCACGCCCGTTGGCGGCCGTGCGGACACGGTACCCCCGCCGGCCCAAGAACTCCGCAAGCAGGCTGCTGACCATGGCTTCGTCATCCACGACCAGGATCGACGCCGGGTGCTCATTGTCGGACAAGCCATCCGGAGCACATCCGGGGATGGGCGGACCGGGGGCGGGCATCGTCCTGACTTGCTCTAAGGCCCCGAGCAGGGCTTCCAGGGACAAGCCTTTTCTCAAGAAATCCGTCACGCCAAGCATCCACGCCTGGTTTTCCTGCGTCTCAGTCCCCCTGCCCGTCAAGATCAAGACGGCTGCCCGTGGATCGAGGGCGCGGATCTGCTTGAGTACGTCGATGCCGTCCATGTCCGGCATGTGGAGGTCCAACAATGTGATCTGCGGGCGGTGCCGGCGAAACTGCTCGAGCCCTTCCTTGCCGCCGGCCGCGATAAAGACCTCATGGCCGTGTCGGCTGAGCATCGCGCGCAGCCAATCGCCACTCATCCGCTCATCAACTACCACCAGAATCGTGGCCCTCCAGAACCTTCCAACGGAGTCATCAGTGAAGCGTAACGAGTGATGAGTCTCCCCTCCCATTATCACCTCACGACTCGTCACGCTCTCCCGCATCACGGCTTCGTTCGCTACCGGCAGCCGCACAATAAACGTGGCGCCCTGGCCCACCACGCTTTCCATGCTCAAGGTTCCACCGAATTCGGTGACGATGTGGTGGCAGATGTGTAAGCCCAGCCCAGTCCCCTGTCCCACCGGCTTCGTGGTGAAAAACGGCTCAAAGATCCGAGCGTGATACGCAGGAGCAATACCGGGGCCGTCGTCGACTACCCGTGTCTCCACCCAGGCTCCTGACTGATCCGTCACGAGTGCGGTCGTGACCGTGAGGATTCCCTTCCCATGCGCCGACACCATCGCCTGTGTGGCGTTGGTGATGAGATTCAGAAACACCTGGCCTAGGGCGGAGGCATCGGCCAGCACCAGAGGCAGATCCGCCTGCAAGTTGGTGTGCGCTGTAATCTGGTGAATGGTACAATTATTGGCTGCCAGATCGAGCGTCTGCTGCACCAGATCGTTGATCTGGCACGGCTCGCGGGACCCACTGCCACCCCTCGAGACCCGCAAAAAACGCTCGACGATGGCCGTCGCCCGTAGGGTCGCTTCGTGCATTGCAGCTAGATCATCGGCCAGACCCTCATACTCGCCCTGCTTCACCTTCTCGTCGACCAGTTCTATGTAGCCGCTCATGGCGAAGAGGGGGTTGTTCAGTTCATGAGCTACTCCTCCCAGGAGAGTGCCGAGGGCTGCCAGCTTATCGGCCTGTCGGAGCTGCTGCTCCATGTTTCGGCGCTCGCTGAGATCGCGCGCCACCAGGAGCCGCCCGACCACATCCTCGCCTGTCTTCACACTAGTGCCACTCACTTCCAGCCCCATCGAACTGCCATCCGAGCGGATGACTTCGAGTTCCACTAGAGTCGGCACGGGCTTCCCTTGCCGGACGGCGGCCAGCCGGGTCTCAGCCAGGGCCTTGGACTGAGACGAGAGCACCGCCATGAGCGGTCGTCCGACCAGCTCGTTCATGGGCCGGCCGGTGACCACCTCGGCCTGGTGACTCGCCCACAGAACCACGCCCGTCACGTCCAGATAGAAGAGCGCATCGTTGGCGTGACGCATGATCAGCCGGAACCGTTCTTCGCTTTCCCGCAGCACTTCCTGTGCCTGCTTGCGCTCCGTAGTGTCTTCAATGATGAGAATAAGATCAGCAGCAGCATAATCATCACGGCGGATGCCACTTGCAGTCAGCCGCAAGACCCGACGCTCGCCTGTCGGCATCGCGCATTCCAGTTCCCGCCCCGTTGCAGTTCCGCCGCCCGCGCAGGTCGCCAGCGCGGATTCAAGATACTCCTCAAGGCCCTTCACCGGAAGCACTTCGCCGATCGGCCGCCCCACGGATTCTTGGGGATGCTGGTGGACCAGATCGTAGAACGCCCGGTTGGCGAACCAAATCGTCAGCCCCTTTCCCAACCTCACGACGGAGACCGGCAGAGACGCCATCGTCGCCCGGTATTGCTCATGGGAAGTCCAAATTTCTTTCTCGTCGATCCACAAGCGGGACGCCGTCCACATCAGTACGCCGACCAAGGGGAGGAAGATCAGGACGGCCGCCACGCTCATTTGCCGCAGCAACGTCCAGATCGGCACCAGCACGTCACGCCGATCCATCCGCACGAGGACACGCCACTGGAATCCCGGGAACTCCCCGTACCCCTGGCTCCGGGCATAGCCAGTCACCACCCACTCCAGCCTCCGGAGATGCCTTTCCACGGTAAAGCCCGGCTCGCCGGTCGCGCCCGCCCGCATCGAAGGCAGCGACGAAAGGTCCATCCGGCCTTCTTCCTCCCGCAATAGGGAATCCACGATCAGCCTGTCGTCGCGAGTGAGAAGCTGCCATTCCACCCGTTCCCCATGTTGTCCCTGGAACCAGGCGAGGGTGCGCTCAACGATGCCCACGACCTCGTCGAGGCCTACCTGCGTGATCACTATCCCCAGGGACTCGCCGCCGGGGCCTTGGAGTGGAGCTGAAAACCCCACCGTCCGGACCCCGTCCGATTCCGGCGAGCCCTGGACGTCCTGGAGGTGGACGGCCTGCCCGTCCCGCACGGCCTGAAACCAGGCCTCCCCGCTCCGGTCCTGCCCCACGCTGGCCGGATCGGTCGCCGCCACGATCCGGCCCCGGGCGTCCGTGACGCCTAGCCAATGGTAATAGTGGTACACGTCCTTGAACAGGTACAGATAGCGGGTCTGAGCCTCTGGACTGCGGATGGTGCTCAGCCCACGGGCAAGCACGCGGATGTCACCATATCGCTCGAACAACGTTTGATCCAGCTTGTCCGCCATATTGACGGCCAGTACCGCCAGAGCTTCCCCTTTCATCGCCACGAGCCGGGACTCCAGGTAGAACAGCGTCGCGGCGCCGACCAGCAACATCCCCACGATGATGCCTGCGGTGAGCCAGAGCAGCCGGCGAGACGTGCGTGATGGATCAGCACCCTCCAGCATCATCGCCGCTCTTTCTGGGCGCGGAAGCGCGCCCTGCCGTCGAGGGTCATTGGGAAATGGGCCGGCGTGATGAGCCGGCCGGCGGCGCACGCCGCGGCCCGGATGACGGTCTGGAGTTCCAGAAGATTGCCGGGCCAGTCGTGCGCCTCCAGCAGGGCCTGCGCCGCCGGACTGAAGCCCCGCACCCATGTTCCGCACTCCCGATTGGCGCAGTCGAGAAAATGGCGACTCAACAGAACCACATCCCCCCCTCGCTCCCGCAACGGCGGCAGGGTCAGGGGAAACCCACCGCACAAGCAATCCAGCAGAATGTCCCAGTGCATCCCCCTCGCCGTGACCGGCCCCTGCTCCATGGTCCTCGCGACAATCATGCGCGCCTGGACCGGCCGCCCCGTATGCTCGCCCAGTCGTTCGAGGGTGTGGGTCTTCAGCGTCCGAACCAGTCGGCTCACCATCCAGTCCGGCATGCGTTCGATGTGCTCCAGACACACCGTGCCCCCGGCCGTCTGTTCCAGGATCCCGGACAGTCCTTGCGGACATCTCGCGCTGAGGCTGGGCCCGCTCCCGAAGAGTTCGATCCCCAGGAGTCCCTCCGCGAGCGCC
>SCVQ01000335.1 GCA_004296865.1 Nitrospirota bacterium | reverse complement strand
TGGGGCACCTCCTGCTGACCCGTGCGCTGGCCGGAGGCGAGTTCCTGATTTTTTTCCTGGTGGTCGTCACCTGGGCCGGAGACACAGGCGCCTACTATGCGGGGATCCGCCTGGGCCGGCGGAAGCTTGCTCCCGTCATCAGCCCCAACAAGACCGTGGAAGGCCTCATCGGCGGGCTCCTGCTCGCGATCCTCGTCGCCATTGGCGCACGTTTCTGGTTCCTTCCCTCCTTCAGTCTGGCCGACTGCCTGGCGGCCGGCCTCCTGCTGACCGTGGCCGGCACGTTGGGAGACCTGGCTGAATCCGTCTTGAAACGAAGCGCGGGGGTCAAGGATTCGGGCACCCTCATCCCGGCCCACGGGGGCATGCTCGACCGACTGGACAGCCTCTTGTTCACCGCCCCCGCATTCTATTACTATGTCACCTTTGTGAAGGGGACCGCAGCATGAAGCAGATCGTGATTCTGGGATCAACCGGCTCAATCGGCACCAACACCCTCGACATCATCGCCCAATTCCCCGATCAATTCCGGGTCGTCGGTCTCACGGCCGGAACCAAGGATGAGGTACTCGAAGCACAACTGCGTCGTTTCAAACCCGCCGCCGTGGCCCTGGCCGATGAGAACGCGGCGGCCAGGTTGCAATCCCGTTGCCGGGACACGGCGGTCCGGATCTGCTCCGGCGTGGAAGGGCTGGCGCAGGTCGCCCAATGGCCGGAAGCCGACTTGGTCATTTCGGCCATCGTCGGCGGAGCCGGCTTGGTCCCGACTCTTGCCGCCATACGAGCCGGCAAACAGGTGGCCCTCGCAAACAAGGAACCCATGGTGATGGCCGGGCAACTCATGCAGGAAGAGGCCCGCAAACACGGCGTAAAAATCTTCCCCGTGGATAGCGAACACAGCGCCATTTTTCAGTCGATGGAAGGACACCGGCGGGAGGACATCCGCCGTCTGATCCTGACCGCTTCGGGCGGCCCCCTGTGGAATCTCTCGCGGGAACAGATGCAACACGTCAAACCGGAGCAAGCGCTGCGGCACCCCAACTGGAAGATGGGCGCCAAGATCACCATCGACTCCGCCACCCTGATGAACAAGGGGCTGGAGGTCGTCGAGGCCCGGTGGCTCTTCGATGTCCCCGCCTCACAGATCGAGGTCCTCGTACACCGGGAAAGCATCGTCCACTCTCTGGTAGAATACCGAGACGGTTCGGTGATCGCACAGTTGGGCACGCCCGACATGCGCACGCCGATCTCCTATGCGATGCAGTATCCCGAACGCCTGCCGCTGGACCAGCCGCCGCTGGACCTGGCCCGCATCGGCACGCTGACGTTCCAGGAGCCGGACCACGAACGGTTCCCCTGTCTTGGGCTCGGCTACGAAGCCTTGCGGATCGGCGGCACCATGCCGGCCACCCTCAATGCCGCGAACGAAGTGGCGGTGGCGGCCTACTTGCAGGAAGGGATCGGATTCCTGGAAATTGCCGAGGTGATCGAGGGCACCATGGCCGCGCACAAACCGCGCAGCATCGCCACCCTGGATGACGCGCTGGAGGCCGACCGTTGGGCGCGTGAAAAAGCCGATTCGCTCGTCCACGCACGTGCGCGATAGCGCCGTGAGTCGAAAAGTCGTAAAGCCTTCATGTCGTAAAGTCCATTTCCGTGAGACTTGACGACTTTCAGACTTGATGACTTTCCGACTTTAAGACTTTCGAACTTGACGGCCATCTGATAAAGGAGCCTGTGACGTGTTGACTACATTCGCCTGGTCGCCGGACGCCATCTGGGTGCTCACGCAGAAGCTCTGGTGGTTCCTGATCGTCCTGGGCGTGCTGGTGTCGTTTCATGAGCTGGGGCATTTTCTGGCCGCCCGCTGGGTCGGAGTCAAGGTGTTGAAGTTTTCGATCGGGTTCGGGCCGAAGCTGGCCGGACGCCAGATCGGCGAGACCGAGTACCTGCTCTCCGCCGTCCCGCTCGGCGGTTATGTCAAACTGTTCGGCGAAGAGGAAGCCGAAGTCTTCACCCAGGAAGAACGGAAGCGGTCCTTCGCCCACCAGACGCTGTGGCGGAAAATGCTCATCGTCTCGGCCGGGCCCGGGTTCAACTTCTTGCTGGCCTATCTCATTTTTGCCGGCTGGCTGGCCACCGGCGCCGCCCTCTTCGTGCCGACCTTCCATGACCTCACCCCCGACGTCGAGGCCTTGCGGCCGGGCTCGCCGGCCGAACTGGCCGGCATGCAGGTCGGCGACCGAATCATCCGAGTCAACGAGAAGGAGATTTCCACCCGGAGCGAACTCCACGAAACGGTCCAGAAGAGCAACGGCAAGCCCGTGACCCTGGGCGTGCGACGCGGCGACCAGGTCAAAACCCTGCTGGTCACCCCAACCGCCACGACCGTCCAGGAAAATGGCAAAGACGTCGTCGCCTATCGAATCGGCATCGAAGAAACCGCCCCGGTGATCACGGCCGTGATGAGCGGCTCACCCGCCATGGCGGCCGGCTTTCAAGACGGGGACCGGGTCGTCACCATCGAGGGCCAGGCCATCCAGACTTGGGCCCAGATGACGGGCTTCGTCAAAGACAGTCCAAACCGCCCCCTGCGCTTTCAGGTCTCGCGCGACGGACAACTCGTCAGCCTGACCGTGACCCCTGCCGCGGAAAAAACCGTGGTGGACGGCAAGGCCGCTGAAGTGGGAAAAATCGGCATTTCCGGCCCCGGCCGCTCGATCATCAAGGCCTCGAACCCCTTCATGGCCGGCCTCCAAGGACTACGGGCCACCTGGGGATGGACCGAGCTGACGGCGATCGGCTTGTACAAGATGGTGGCGGGCGAGATCTCCAGCAAGAACATCGGCGGGCCGCTTACCATCGCCAACATGTCGGGGGAGGCCGCGGCGCAGGGCGTCTCCAGCGTGGTGTTTCTGATCGCCATCCTGAGCATCAACCTCGGCGTGCTCAACCTCCTGCCCATCCCCATTTTGGACGGCGGGCACCTGCTCTTCTTCGCCATCGAGGCGATCTTGCGCAAGCCGTTGGGCGAGCGCCAACGCGAGATCGCGCAGCAGGTGGGGCTGCTCCTGCTCGTCGGCATCATGATCTTCGCCTTCTGGAACGACATTGAACGGCTCATTTCACACTAAGAAGCCCTCGGCCATCAGCCGTCAGCTTTCGGCCAAGCACGAAGGCCCCGCACGCTGAAGCTGATCGCCGACGGCCGACCGCTCACAAGGAAACTATGCGCACATCCCAGATGCTGATTCCCACGCTCCGAGAAGAGCCCGGCGAGGCGGAAACGGTCAGCCACCGCTTGTTGCTGCGGGCCGGCATGATCCGGAAGGTCGCGGCCGGCATCTACACGTACCTCCCGCTGGGGCTCCGCGTCATCCGCAAGGTCGAGGCCATCATCCGGGAAGAAATGAATCGGGCGGGAGCCCAGGAACTTCTCATGCCGATCGCGTCGCCGGCCGAGCTCTGGCGCGAGACCGGGCGCTGGGATTTCTACGGAAAGGAGCTGCTCCGCTTCAAGGACCGCCACGAGCGCGACTTCTGCCTCGGCCCCACGCACGAGGAAGTCATCACCGACCTGATCCGCCGCGAAGTCCGCTCCTACCGGCAACTGCCCCTGAACTGCTACCAGATCCAGACCAAGTTCCGCGACGAGATTCGCCCCCGCTTCGGCCTCATGCGCGGGCGCGAATTCATCATGAAGGACGCCTACAGCTTCGACCGGGACGAAGCGGGTGCACAGGTCAGCTACCAGAAGATGTACGACGCCTATCAGCGCATTTTCACCCGCTGCGGCCTGACCTTCCGTGCCGTGGAAGCGGATACCGGCCTGATCGGCGGCACCTCCTCCCACGAGTTCATGGTCCTGGCCGAGACCGGAGAAGAAACGATCGTCTATGCCGACGAAGGCGCCTACGCCGCCAACGTGGAACGCGCCGAGGTCTTGCCCCCAGCCGAGACTGCGGCCGAATCTCCCCGGCCGCTTCGGAAGGTGCCGACGCCAGGCGTCCGTACCGTCGAGGAAGTGACGGCCTTTCTGAAAATTCCCCCGCAGCAACTCGTCAAGACGCTGCTCTATCAAACGCCCAAGGAATTGATCGCGGTACTGGTGCGCGGCGACCACGAGGTCAACGAGATCAAGCTGAAAAAACTGCTCGGCGTGGTGGAGATCGAGTTGGCCGCCCCAGACAAGGTAAGGGCCGCGACCGGCGCGCCGGTCGGCTTCGCCGGGCCGGTCGGTCTGCGCGGAATCCGCATCGTGGCGGACCAGTCGATCAAGGCCCTGCGGAATGTCGTCGTCGGCGCAAACGAAGCCGATACCCACTACGTGGACGCCGACTGGGAGCGGGACTTTGCGGTCGAGCGATTCGCAGACCTCCGCAACGCCCGCGCCGGCGATCCGTCCCCCGTCGGACAGGGGCAGCTTCGGGTGGCCCGCGGCATCGAGGTGGGACACGTGTTCATGCTGGGCGCCAAGTACAGCCAATCCATGAAGGCCACGTTCCTCGACCCCCAGGGCCAGGAAACCCTGGCCGTGATGGGTTGCTACGGCATCGGCGTCGGGCGTACCGCGGCCTCGGCCATCGAGCAGAACCACGATGCCAAGGGCATCATCTGGCCGGCGCCGATCGCCCCCTTTCACATCCATCTCCTGCCCCTCAGCCAATCGGCCGCCGTCACCGAGGCGACCCGCTCCCTCTACGACACGCTCACTCAGACCGGCATTGAAGTCCTGTGGGACGACCGCGACGAGCGGGCCGGCGTGAAATTCAACGATGCGGACCTGATCGGCGCGCCGTACCAGCTGATCGTCGGCGAGAAGGGGCTGGCCCAGGGCCTGGTCGAACTCAAACAGAGAAAAACCGGCGAGGCCGCCCGCCTGCCGCCCAACCAGGTGCTGGCGCACGTACAGGCCCTGTTGTCGAATCGGCCCATTTCTTGATTTGCCGGCTTTTTCGCGGTAAGGTTGAACGCGCGTCGAGTGGACAACGCCTTGGCATCATGCCGTTGTTCCGTCTCTTCTGATCAGTGCCGGCACCCAGCCGCAAGGACACGGCGGCTCTCTTCGACGTACCGGGGCAGCAGCATCGGACAATCCTTTCTCGCACAACAGCCTCACGGCTGATTGTCCCCAGCCCCACGGAGAACCCTGACGGGAGCACCAATGGAAGCCAAGGTCCTGCCTGAGAATCTGCAGGAACTGCAGCAGAAGGTCGCCTATGCGGAACAGTTCAAGCGCATGGCGAACCAAATCCATGCCGCCAAGGACATGGATCAGATCCTGCTCGACCTCCATAAGGAAATCCTGGCGCTTTTCGACGCCGAGGAGCTGACGCTCTACGCCGTGGACAGCGAGCGGAAAGAAATCTTCTCCCGCGTTCCTCACGTCGACCACGTCGAAGAAATCCGTATTCCCATCAACGAACAGAGCCTGGCGGGGTTCACGGCCAAGTTTCTCCGGCCGGTCAACATCCTGGACGCCTACGACCAGCCCGAACTGACCGGCATCCACCCCGCCCTGGTCTTCGACAACTCCTGGGACAAGCGCACCGGCTTCCAGACGAAGCAAGTGCTGACCTACCCCATCGTCGCGGAGAACAAATTCCTGATGGGGGTGATTCAGCTCCTCAATAAAAAGCACGGCGGGCGTTTCACCCAAAAGGACGAGGAATCGGTCTCCGAAATCGCCAAGAGCCTCGGCATCGCCTTTTCCAACCTGCGCAAGCTGGCCAAGAAGACCCCGACCAAGTTCGACGCCCTCGTGGCCAACAACCGCATCACCCAAACCGAATTGGAGCAGGCGATCGCCGACGCCCGGAAAGGTCCCGTCGACATCGAAACGCTTCTGATCGACACCTACGCAGTGCCCAAGGAAGAGATCGGAAAAGCCTTGAGCCAGTTTTACAAATGTCCCCACGTCGATTACAGCGACCGGACGCTGGTCGAACCCGAACTGCTCAAAACGCTGAACACCGACTACCTGAAAAAAAATTTCTGGACCCCCCTCCGACGCGACAAGACGGTCGTCGAGATCCTGATCGATGACCCGAACGATCTGGATAAGATCCAGGACATCAAGCGCATTTTCCCGGGCCAGAGCATCCGCTTCGCCGTCGGGCTGCGTCGCGACATCCTCCAATTCCTGCGGGCCGCCACGGGCGAGTCGGACCCGACGTCCAAGGAGTCCATTTCGAAAATTCTGGGGGCCTTGGCCAGCGAAGCCGAGGCGGAGCCGAAACCCGAAGAAGCCGCCGCCTACGCCATCGACGAGAACGACAGCGCCATCGTGCGGCTGGCCAACCAGATCGTCGCAGAGGCCTATCGGATGGGCAGTTCGGACATCCACATCGAACCCTACGGCGAGAAGAAGGAGACGATCGTCCGGTTCCGCGTCGACGGCAGTTGCTTCGAGTACATGAAGATTCCGGCAGGCTATCGGCGGGCCATCGTATCCCGCTTCAAGATCATGGCCAACCTGGACATCGCCGAGCGCCGGAAGCCCCAGGACGGCAAGATCAAGTTCCGCCTGGGAAACAACCGAGAGATCGAGCTCCGCGTGGCCACCCTGCCGACCTCCGGCACCAGCAACGAAGACATCGTCATGCGCATCCTGACGGCCAGCGAGCCGCTGCCCCTCGACAAAATGGGGTTCACCGAGCGCAACCTGCTCGAGTTGACACGCCTCGCTGAAAAACCCTACGGGATCATCCTCTGCGTCGGCCCGACCGGGTCCGGGAAAACCACCACCCTGCACTCGGTCCTGGGGCACATCAACAAGCCGGAGCGGAAAATCTGGACCGCAGAGGACCCGGTCGAGATCACGCAGTACGGCCTGCGCCAGGTGCAAGTCCAGCCGAAAATCGGGTTCACGTTCGCGATGGCCATGCGCGCCTTCCTCCGCGCGGATCCGGACGTCATCATGGTCGGCGAGATGCGCGACAAGGAGACCGCTGATATGGGCATCGAGGCCTCCCTCACCGGCCACCTGGTCCTCAGCACCCTGCACACCAACAACGCCGTCGAAACCGTGACCCGCCTCTTGGACATCGGCTGCGATCCCTTCAGCTTCTCGGACGCGATGCTGGGGGTCCTCGCCCAACGGCTCTGCAAGCGGATATGCAAGGACTGCAAGGAGGAGTACCTCCCGCCGCAGGAAGAGTACGACGAGTTAGTCCACGGCTACGGCGCGCCCTATTGGGACAAACTGGGGGGCAAGTACGACAAGACGTTCAAGCTCTATCGCGGGAAGGGCTGCGAGGCCTGCAACAAAACCGGCTTCAAGGGCCGCCTCGCGCTGCACGAGCTGCTGATCGGCACCGACCGCATGAAACGGCTGATCCAGTCCAAAGCCAAAACCGAGGAGATGGTGGCCGTCGCCCTCGAAGAAGGCATGACCACCCTCGTGCAGGACGGCATCGGGAAAGTCCTCCAAGGCCACACCACCTACAAGCAGGTCAAGGCCGTCGCCATCAAGTAACGGCCCCTCGCCCTCCTCCAGCCACGGTTTGTATCCGGATCGGCGCGGGCGGGCGTTACTTGGCCGCATCCGGCTCCGGCTGCTTGAGCGCGGGCTTGAATTCCACCGTCCCCAGAAACAACTTCTCGTCGGGCTGCGCGGCGCCCCACCAGTTCTCGCGGGCATCCAGAGGCTGCGAGGAGTGATTGATGACGCTCCAGGCGTTTTTGACGATGTTGTTGCGGTGCAAGGTCGCCCGGGCCTGGCCGCTACAGATCACCGCCGCGTTGTTGGGGTGCTCGGCGAGCGTCGAGTAGGACATGTTCGGCGAGGACTGCCCCCCGCATTCCAGCGCGCTCTGGAGATTGTGCGTAATGACGGCATGCGCAATGTCCGGGCTGCCACCCGCGACGTGGAGGGCGGTGGTCGCATAGTTGATCCGGATATGCTTGAGCACGCTCGGCAACTGCCCGGCGCCTTCAAACCGAACGGCGGTGGTGTAGTCCCCGGGTTTTGGGGACGCACTGGCGGAGGTCAGCGTGATGGGCCGCTGCTTCGTGCCGAGCGCCTGAATCGCCCCCTCCCGAACGACCAGGCTGTTGTCGCCCGCCTTGAACCGGATCACCACGCCGGCCTGAATCACCAGGGTGGCGCCCTTGTCGATGACCAGGGATTGGCTGACCAGATACGGACTCTTGGAGAGCAGCAGAAAGGCTGACTCCGTGAGTGGACCCCCGAGGCCCGGTCCCAGCGTGGGAAGAACCACGGGCTTTCCGCCCGGCGCAGGTCCATCCAGGTAATCATCGATCCGTACGGCACCATCGACCTTCGACAACACCGCCACCCCCTCGCTCGTGCCCCACCAATTTCCGCCGGCGTCCACCGGCGCGGCCGCCGTGGCATTCCAGACCTGCAGGCCGTCGTTGTCGAGCAGCGCGTTGCCGCGCAGGATCACTCCCGGCGCATGGTTGAGCGCGATGCCATGGCGCTTGTTCTGCGCGATCCGGTTCGCCGTCAGGACCGGCGCGGCGGCATCCTGCACCGAGACCCCGTCCTCCAGATTCCGCATGATCTGAGTCCGCTCGACCAGTGGATGGGACGCCGCATGGCTTACCGTGAGCCCGATTCCGTTCTCCGTCAGCTCGCTCGCCAGGATCTTTGGAGAAGCCCCCTCACAATTCACTCCGACGACAGCCCGCGTCACACGCACCCACTCCAGCACGTTCTCCCGCTCGCCGGCCTGGTCAAACACGATCCCGGTCCAGGGATGCTCCTGGCGGTCCGATTCGGCCGTCATGACGATCCTCTGCTCGGCCGAACCCCTGGCGATCAAGCTGCCGCGGACGATCAGCGCCCCTCCTGTGGACTTGACCACGGTGCCCGCCTCAATCGTCAGCGTCGCCTCCGGCGCCACTACCACGTCACCGTCCAAGACATAGGGACTTTCTCCGGCATACCAAGCCGTACTGCTCTGGATCGTCCCTCTGACCGGCGTGGGGCCGGACAACACGGGGACCCCGACCAGGGCTTCGGACAACTTGCTTTCATTCCCCACCTTGTCATAGGCCGCAATCTTGTAATAGGACGGCCGCCGGTTCATCAGCTCTTTGGAGTCTTTAAAGAACGGCAACTCGCTGGTACCCAGAAGTTGAAAGTCCGCTGACGGCGGGGTGCTCTTATAGATTCTGTAGCCGGCCAGATCGGCCTCCCGGTTGGCCTTCCACCGTAAACTCGCCACCTTGTCCTGTGCCAGGATCGTCAGCCCCGTCGGAGTGGCCGGCGGGTCCGTATCCAGCGTGACCGGCCCGAAGGGGTCCTCCCAATCCACGGTCAGGCCCGTCGGATCGGACAGATGCCCGACGATGGTGAGGGACGTGGCGTTGTCGCCAGGCTGCACCTTATAGGACCCGGTATAGACGCCGGGCTGCACCTCGGTCAGCACTTGCTCCGGTCGATAGGGCCCGACATCGAAGGTCGCCTGCAAATGGGGATCGCCTTGAAGCCAGACCGTAATCTGGTCGCTGGCCTTCCGCGTAGCGGTGGCGGCGTCGCTCACCACCTGCATGACCGTCGGCGCCTTCACGGCTTCACTGGTCTTTACCAAGGGCAAGGGAAGGGTCTGCAGCATGTTCCGGAACAGCTCGCTGGCTGTCCGCTGCACAGCCATGTGGCGCAGGACGAAGGCATTGCCATCCGGCACCATCACCAGCCCTGGCGAATGACCGCCTGGCTGCCCGGCTTGCGCCTGAGAGACAGCCCCGTTTTCCCACAGCACCGTGCCCGTCTGGGCCTCCACCATCCGCAGCCTGACCTCCAGGGTCGCTTTGTCTGGAGAGCCCTCGGCGTGGCGATCTATTTTGGCAATCTGTCCGAAGATCACCGCATCCGCCTGGGTGATGGCACCCAATCGACTGACCGGCAGCTTGGCGACTTCTTCGGATCGAACGAGCCCCTTGCCCTGCAGCAACGTATCGGTCTCAGGCGGGCGCTGAACCTCGTAGTGCCGGGTCCTGAGGTGATTGGCGAACGTCCTACGGATGATCTCGGCATCGGCCTTGTCTTCTTCCATCGCCGCCTCACCGGATGGAAGCTCGAAGGGCAGAATCGCCACCAGACGAGGAGGCTGTTCCTTCAACCGACTCTCGACTGGAGGGGGGGATGTCGCAGGCGCGTGTTGCTGACGGACGCAGCCGCTCATCAGCCACAGGGTGGTCAGCGGGAGGAGTGCGAGGGCTATCAGGACTTTGGCGTTGTTGGAAGCCTTGGTTGCTATGCGAGGCTGGGCTGTGTCGGTCATGCAGGTGTCCAGGACATTGCACGCGCAGACGCGTCGTACCGCGTCAGAGAAATTCAGAATAGAATCCCCTCGCCAAAATGTCAACCGCACGACGAGTTTCAGCAGGCAACCGCGCGCCACTGGACGGTCACCTCAGAGAGCCGCGAAGCCATGCTGCGCTCGCCCTGCGAGGGATCGAGAATAGTCATAGTCACGATGGCTCCCGGCGTCGTATACTATTTTTTTATCTCCCTGAGGGACTATGGCACCACTGGTTCTATTGAGCTGCGAATCGATCAGCAAGACCTACGGGGTCAAACCCCTGTTCAAGGATCTTTCCCTGGCCCTCTTCGACGGCGATCACGTGGGCGTCGTCGGGCCGAATGGGTCCGGCAAGTCCACGTTGCTCAAGATCCTGGCCGGCATCGAGGAGCCGGATCGCGGCACCAGATCGATGCGCCGGCAGCTCCGTGTGGGCTATGTCCCCCAGGATGCCGTCTTCCCTGAAGACCTGACGGTCGAGGAAGTCCTGGCTCAGACCCTGGCGACGGAGGAACTCGACCCCGTCGAACACCACGGACGCGTGGCACGGGCCTTGAGCCTCGGGGAGTTTCCCCAGGCCGACCAGCCCGTCGCGACACTCTCGGGCGG
>SCVQ01000334.1 GCA_004296865.1 Nitrospirota bacterium | reverse complement strand
GCGGCGGTGAAACTGGCCGATCGATCGCAGGGCGGTGAGCGGGTGGAAGACGAGATTCCTGCCATGCGGGGACGTGACGATGAGGCGCAACGGATGGTGCGGCGTCCTCCGTGGGAGTCAGGGGAGCGGGCGCGCGGCGCGAAGACGAAAGATCGCGAGGGAAGACCGCAAGGCAGGCCAAGCCGGGGAGGCCGATCGGCGGGCATGGTCAAGTTGTATATCGGCGCGGGTCGGACGGCCGGCGTCAGGCCGGGAGATATCGTCGGCGCCATTGCGAACGAGGCCGGCGTCGATGCGAACGTGATCGGCGCCATCGACATGACGGATCGATTCTCGCTGGTGGACGTGCCGGAAGAGCTGGCCCGGGGTATCATCGAGGCGCTCGGCCGGACAAGGATTAAAGGCCAGAAGGTCGCCGTCCGGCTGTTCCACGAGAAAGAGAAGGCCTGACCGCCCGTGGCCCCTGGGCTTGCGCCGACGTTGCGACGCACCACGTATCCTAGACTTGCTAGAGCGTGAGCAGGGCCTCGTGCGTCTCCGGGGTCTCCAGGCTGGTACGGCCCAGCGTGCCGTTGCGGTAATCCTCCAGCAGTATCCTCGCCGCCTTTTCTCGGTCCAGTTCACCGCCCTGACCTTTCCTGAGGCAGCCACGCTTTCTGGCGATGGCTTCGAGCACGCCCGCGCCATCCAGCCCCTCCACTGCAAACCCATAGCGCGAGGTGAGCAGGGCGGGATAGCGCGCGAGCAGGGTGGTGGCAAGAAACTCGGCGACTTCTTCATCGACGACGGCATTGCGGCCGATCGCGTGGATCGCGGCGAGCATGAGCCCCACGACAGGGCGCTCGATTTTCGGCCATGCCAACCCGGGTGAGTCGGTGAGCGTCATGTGGTCGTTCAGGACGTGGCGTTGCTGCGATTTGGTCACGGCGGGTTCGTCCCCCACATGGGCGACGCGGCGTTTGAGCAACGCATTCATCAGCGTCGATTTGCCGACGTTGGGGATGCCCATGATCAGCATGCGCAGCGGCTTGGCGGTGCTGTTGCGATGCGGGGCGAGCGTCTGGCACAGGCCAGGGACCCTGGCTGCCTGGCCGGCCTGGTGACAGGACAGGGCCACGGCTTTCACGTCCGGTTGCCGGTTGTACCGGTCGAGCCAGGCTTGGGTGACGGCGGGGTCGGCGAGGTCGGCCTTGTTGAGTATTTTCAGGCAGGGACGCCGACGGTGCAGGCGCAGTTCCTCGATGATCGCATTGCAGCTCGTGCCAGGCATGCGCGCATCCAGCACTTCGATGACGACGTCGATCACTTCCATCGTCTTGGCCGCTTCTTTGCGCGCCGTATTCATGTGACCGGGAAACCACTGTATGGACATGGGGGCTGGGCTCCTGATTGCACAGCATTGTACCCTGTGCGCAGGGCAAATCATATGTGCGGTGACGCAAGCGGGGGCCCTCACTGGTTCCTCTGGCGACTGGACAGGGAACAGGGAAACCGGGTAAGTCATTCAAGGAGGAGGCCTAGCATGACACTGACCGCCTATAACCAGGTGCCGCTTCCGTCGTTCATGTACGGCACGGCGTGGAAAAAAGAGGCCACGACGCAGCTGGTGCAAGAAGCCGTGGCGGCAGGCTTCAGGGCCATCGACACGGCCAATCAACTCATCCATTACCAGGAAGTTTTGGTGGGGGAAGCCCTGCTTGCTCTCGCCAAGCAGGGGATTGCGCGAAGCTCCCTGTTTCTCCAAACCAAGTTTACGCCGGTGAACGGCCAGGACCATCGCACTCCTTACGATGCCAAGGCCGATCTCACCACCCAAGTCAAACAGTCCTTCGACAGCTCCTTGGCCCATCTCCACACCGACTACGTGGACTCCTATGTCTTGCACGGCCCCTATCAAAGGCAAGGCTTGGGGGACGCGGATTGGGAGGTCTGGGCTGCCATCGAAGGGCTCTATGAATCAGGCAAAACCAAAATGATCGGCATCAGTAATGTCACGGCCGGACAACTGACTCTGCTCTGCGAAGGGGCGAAGCACAAACCCATGGTGGTGCAAAACCGCTGTTATGCTGCGTTCGGATGGGACAAAGAGGTGCGGGAGATTTGCCGTATCTATCACATCGTCTATCAGGGGTTTTCGCTGCTGACCGCCAATCGAGAGGTCCTGGCCGATCCGGCCATGCGGACCATCGCCACCAAGCATGGGATGGGTCTTGCGCAGGTCATCTTTCGGTTTGCCATGCAAGTAGGGATGCTTCCGCTGACCGGCACGACGAATCAGCAACATATGAAAGAAGACCTGCAAGTCGAACAGTTCACACTCACCGCCGAAGACCTCCAGCGCATTGAGACGATCGGACAGTGAATGAAAATCCCGCCGACCTGGACCCAACCATGAAGATCGCCATCATCGGCGGGGGACCGGCCGGGCTCATGGCTGCTGAAGCGGCGATTGCCGCCGGCGCCCAGCCTGGTCAGCCCATTCAGCCTATTCAGATTGACCTTTACGACGCCATGGCCTCAGTCGGTCGCAAGTTTCTGCTGGCTGGAAAGGGCGGGCTGAACCTCACGCATTCCGAACTGACGGAGCCCTTTCTGACGCGTTATGGCCCGCGTCGTGCGCAGATCGCCCCGCTGCTGGCTTCGTTCGGTCCTGATTCGCTCCGCGACTGGGCGCGTGGACTCGGCGTTGAGACCTTCGTGGGCTCTTCCGGACGCGTGTTCCCCTCCGATCTCAAGGCCGCGCCGCTGTTGCGCGCCTGGCTGCGCCGGTTGCGCCAGGCCGGTGTGACCTTCCATGTACGTCATCGCTGGCGCGGCTGGGAAGACAATGGCCAGGGGGCTCTGTGCTTTGAGGCGCCGCGTGGGAATCGCTCCGTCCAGGCCGACGCGGTCGTCCTGGCGCTGGGCGGCGGCAGTTGGCCCAAGCTTGGCTCAAATGGCGCCTGGGTGCCGTTGCTCGCTGGACGAGGGGTCCGCATCGCGCCGCTTCGGCCCGCGAACTGCGGCTTCGACGTTGGCGCTGACGGCAAGGTTGGCAAGGTCGGATGGTCCGAGCATTTTCGCGCGAAGTTCGCTGGGCATCCGGTGAAGTCTGTGGCTGTCTCCGTGACGAAAGCGGAGGGCGGTGAGTTCAAGCAGCAGGGCGAATTCGTGGTCACAGAGACCGGCATTGAAGGCGGCGTCATCTATGCGGTGTCCGCCGGCCTCCGCGATGAGATCATGGCCAGGGGCGAGGCGATCATCCGTCTCGATCTGGCGCCAGGCCGGGCCTTGCCTCGCCTTATCAAAGACCTGTCGCAGCCGCGCGGCAAACGCTCGATGGCCACGCACCTTCAGCGTCAGGCCGGCCTGGCAGGGGTGAAGGCGGGGCTGCTGCGTGAAGTGGTCCCGAAACAGGACTTCGCCGATCCGGCTCGTCTTGCCGCCGCCATCAAATCGCTGCCGCTCCGTCTCGTCGCGCCGCGTCCGCTGGAGGAAGCCATCAGCACGGCGGGTGGGGTGGTCTTCGAGGCGCTCGACGAACGGTTGATGATCCGCGAACTGCCGGGGGTGTTTTGCGCGGGAGAAATGCTGGATTGGGAGGCGCCGACCGGCGGTTATCTCCTCACCGCCTGTTTCGCCAGTGGACAGGCTGCCGGCGCCGGCGCCGTGGCCTGGCTGAGCCGGGCCAGGGCTGGGTCTTGAAACAATGAGTCAGAGGGACAGGTCTTGCCGTCACGCATCCTCCGGCTTATCTTCTCGCAAGGCGTGACAAGAGTCGGGCTTTCTGCTATGAACCATTCCATGGCCATGGTGCCCCGGTGACCCAGCGGTATCTCTTCACGATCGGCTTCTTTGCCGTCCTCCTCGTGCTGCTCTCGCAGATCGCGCTGATGTTTCGGCCGTTCCTGCTGCCGACCGTTTGGGCGGTCATCCTGGCGCACATGATGTTTCCGCTGCACGACCGGCTGACGGCCCTCTGCAAGGGGCGCGTCGCGGTATCGGCGGCCCTGCTGACCCTCGGCATCATGCTCCTGGTGGTGGTCCCGCTCATCGCGATGGGGTTTTTGCTGGTCCATGAGGTCCAGGCTGCCCAGACGGCGATCACCCTCTGGATTCAATCGGGCGGCGTCCAGCGGCTGCCGGAGCAGTTGGCCGGGCTGCCGCTGCTGGGGGAGCGGGTGCAGGAATGGCTCGGATGGTTCATCGTGGCGCAGGGGAACCTGGACGAATTTTTTCTGGACAGCGCCAAGGACCTCAAGCAGTTTCTCGTGGAGGAACTCACCGGGGTCGTCACGAACGTGTTCCTGCTCGGCGTCAATTTTCTCGTCATGATCCTGGTGCTGTTCTTCTTGTTTAAGGACGGGGCGAGCCTGTTTGCCGGGTTCTACCGGGTGGTGCCGCTCGACGAGTCGCACAAGGCGAAGATTTTTGCCCGGCTGGACCAGACCCTGCGCGCGGTCGTCAAGGGCGTTTTCGTCGCGGCGGTCGCTCAGGGCTTGGCCGCAGGACTGGCCTATGCGGTGCTCGGGGTCCCGTTTCCAATGTTCCTGACCGCGATCACGATGGTGCTGGCGCCCTTGCCGGTCGGGGGCACGGCGCTGATCTGGGGGCCGGTCGTCCTCTATCTCTGGTGGGCGGGGCCGCTGTGGAAGGCGCTGGCGATGCTGGCGTGGGGCGTGGGCATCGTGACGATGGTGGACAGCGTGCTGAAACCATGGTTGATCGGACAGGGCGCCAGGATTCCGGTCCTGTTCATGTTCTTCGGCATCGTGGGCGGGCTGGCCGTCTATGGCGTCATCGGGCTGCTCCTCGGGCCGATCATCGTGGGACTCCTGCACACGGCCATCCTCATCTACCGCGAGGAGTACGGCGGCGAGGCGTCTCCGGCCGTAGGAGCCTAACTCCCCCCGGCACAGCGTAGGGATGTTGCGATGGGTGCCGACGATGGCGCCGTCTGCGCCGTTAGGGCTTCACGATCTCGATCAACTCCACGTCGAAGACCAGCGTGGCGCCCGGCTTGATCTGCGGCGGGGCCCCGCGGTCGCCGTAGGCTAGGTCGGACGGACAGACGAGCCGGCTTTTCCCGCCCACCTTCATCTTTTGCACCGCCTGTGTCCAGCAGGGGATCACGTCGCCGAGCGGAAACGTCGCCGGCTCGTTCCGCTGGACGGAGCTATCGAATACGGTGCCGTCGATCAGCGTGCCGTGGTAGTGGACCTTGACCGAGTCCGAGGCCTTGGGCGAGGCGCCGGTGCCCGGCTTGATCGTCTTGATCACGTACCCGGTCTCGCTCTTCGTGGCGCCCGGTTCCGAAGCCGCTTTGGCGAGAAATGCCGCGCCCGCCTTCTTCTCGGCTCCCGCCCCTGCCGCCATCCGAGCTTGCTTGAGCGGCTGAATCTTGGGCCCGTAGGTCGGGAGGTCCACTTTCTGTTGCCGCTTGAGAATGCCATCCGAGAGCCCGGCCTTGACGAACTCGAATTCGGCTTCGGTCAGCGCAAACCCGCCGAGGTTTTGGCTCATGGCCAGTCCCAGCGCATAGAGGGTTTTCTGATCCTCCGTCGTCGGGTCCGCCGCGGTGGCGGAAGCCGCGGTCGCGCCGAGACAGAACACGATCGTGAGTGCCATCATCGTCCTTCGCATGGTGATCCTTTCGTGAGCGTGATTGTCCGAATGTGTTGGGGGAATATGTATCACACTTGCCGGCCGGCAAGTGTGATACATATTCCCCCAACACATTCGGACAATCACGCTCAC
>SCVQ01000333.1 GCA_004296865.1 Nitrospirota bacterium | reverse complement strand
ACGTGAAACATGTGAATGGGAAATGGCGAATCGCGAAGCGCAAGCCGGTTCGGACTCTGCGAACCGGTCCGGCTCACCGTTCACCGTTCACCGTTCACGGATTCCGATCATCGCCATGACGGCCAACGTCATGCCGGAGGATCGGGAGAAATGCCTTTCGGCGGGGATGGACGACTTTCTTTCCAAGCCGGTCAAGCTGGCCCAGCTCAAGGTCATGCTCGATCGCTGGCTGAGCCGGTCGCGCGCGCGTCAGGCTGCCCCGGCAACCCCGGACGCCGGGGGGGCGGCCGCTCCTCCGGACGACGAGACGCTCGACCCGGCCGCACTGGCGGAACTCCGCGAGCTGGCCGGCGAGGATGATCCCGAATTCGTGGGGCGCGTGCTCGCGCAATTCGTACACGATGCGACGTTGCGTGTGGCCGAAATCCGGGAAGCCGCTCTGCAAGGCGACGCACAGAGCATCCGGCGCGCCGCACACAGCCTTAAAGGCAACTGCGGCACCGTGGGCGCCAAGCGCATGGCGTGCCTGGCCGCCGACCTCCAGCAACTCGGGGACACGGGCGATCTGTCCTTGTCGGCGCGTTTGGCGATCGGGCTGGGGGAGGAGTTTACGCGCGTGACGGCGCGGCTGTCGTCGGCGCGGATGTCGGTGAAGGACGTTTCCTGATGAGGGCGTGGATCTTGGCTTCGAAGAGCTGCGCGGCAAAGGGTTTGACGATATAGGCGTCGGCGCCGGCCGAAATGGCTTCCTCTACCTTGGCCTTCGTGGACTCGCCGGTCACCATCAAGACGGGAATCGTCCGCAGGGCTGCGTCGGCGCGGATGGCTTTCAGCACCTCGACCCCGCTGATGTCCGGCATGCTCCAGTCCAGTACGACACAGTCAAAGACTTCGTCGCGCAGTCGGGCCAGCGCCAGGTTGCCGCTTGGCGCTTCCACGACGCATTCGACCCCCATTTGTTTCAAGATGCGTCCGGTGACCATGCGCATCGTCATTTCGTCGTCGACGATCAGGATTCTCGTGTTCGGGTAGGCTTGCGCCGGCATGGACTCCGTCATGACCACGGTGAGAATTTGAGGATCGCTCGCCATCGTGCCCTCCTCCGGACAGATCAAACGCTAACGCCTTAGCGGCAGATTGCTCGCGGAACTTGACTCCCTTTCGGAAGCGAGGCCCATGGAGAGGCTCCGGCTCCCTCCGGGCTGTCAAGCGGGCCCCATTGGGCCGGCGTCACGTTCCTGACGTGGGCCGCCGGTTCTTGCCGTCCAAGTCGGCAGTCTTTGCCCGGTTCACGCCCTTTCCTTCGGCTCGACCTCTCCAAATCCAGAAAAATGGCCCGATTCTGAAGGTTCTTCGTCTGGCACGCACTTTGGATAGATTGCAGCGGAATTCTATCCGCTGGGCAATCGCCGCCGACATGCACGGATCGGAGGGAGCATGAATATTCTGCAAATCGGGTTGGGAGGTTTCGGCAAGAATCACCTGCGGGCTTGGGCCCAGATGGGGAAGATCCGCGACCTGCGGGTCGTCGATCTGAGCGAGGACCGGCTCGGGGAGGCGCGGCACCTGTTCGGCATTGCGGCGGATCGGGTGGGACGGGAGTACCGGCCGTTCCTCAAGGACGCCGACGTCGTGGACATCGTGACCCCTTCGGACAGTCACGCAGCCCTCTGCGAGGAAGCCTTGCGTCTGGGCAAGGACGTCTTCGTCGAAAAACCCATGACGATGACCAGCCGCGAGGCCGAACGCCTGGCCGCCGAGGTGGAGCGCAGCCGGCGCATCCTGCAAGTCGGCTACTACTATCGCTTCCATCCGATCGCGCAGTATGTGCGCGAGCAGATCCGGCGCGGCGAGTTAGGCGCGATCCGGTGTCTTTCGGGCCGGTTCATGGGCTTCAAGCGTGCCAGGACCGACGTGGGCGTGACGCACACGGACGGCATTCATTTCATCGATCTCTTCAACGCCTTGATCGGCGAATCGCCGCGGGAGGTCTACGCCCTGATCCGGGACCATTTCGGGCGCGGGATGGAGGATTTTTCCATCGTGCTCATGCAGTACCCCAGCGGGATCGTCGCCCAGGTGGAATCGGGCTATATCCAGCCGGGCAACTGGGTGGACCGGGTGGTGCCCAACGCGATGACGACGAAGGAGATCACGGTGGTGGGGGATCGGAAGACGATCCGCGCCGATTTCGAAATCGACAAGGTCGAGCAGTTCGAAGTGCGGCATGAACTGCAGAACGGCATCTGGGCCCCGGTGCACGGGCTCTGCACCAGCCCGCGGCTGCGGTCGGTGACGCCGGTGGAATTGGTCGCGCTGGAGCTGGAGGCCTTCCTGAAATCCGTCGCAGACCGCACCAGCCCGGACCCCAATGTCGTCGAGAGCGGGACCAAGCTGGCGAACGTCATGGAAGCCGTCTACCGGTCGGCCAAGTCCGGCCAAGCGGCGGCGATTCAGTCGGCCGACGTGCAGGCCTCCAGTCTTGCGTCGCTGATCGAAGCCGCCCCGGTGGGCCGATGAAGGACATCAGCGAACAAGACCTGAAAACGAACCTTCGGCTCG
>SCVQ01000033.1 GCA_004296865.1 Nitrospirota bacterium | reverse complement strand
TAAATACAACGGTCAATACGCTATAGAACAACCCGAACATCCATTCGTGTATCCGATAGAATGCAATTGCCACTGAGATCATGGGCAGGCTGCCCAGTATCCGAGGGTACAGCCTGCGATAGCGTTCAAACTGGCGAGATTCCTCCTCTCCATCTGGGCACGGGGTATTCCAGTATCGAACCGATAACAGGGCACGCGGAAAATACCAACCACACACCGCTAGGAGCACCATGCTGATAAAGAGCCCTAGATGTTGCGATGAAACAAACCCATGCTCCGTGTCAGCAACCGCCTGTAAGACATCAAGCGGTTGGCCAACTTGGAAAGTTATAGAGGTCGCTATGACAATGAGGGTTGCAAGCCATGTTGGCCGCAGAACAGCGAGCATCCGTTGAGTATCCTTCCATGGCCAAGCCATCCCACACCTCCATAAAAAGAAACCGGAGATTCATCTCTGGGTGAATTAGCCCTTACGTTATCCGATCAGTCTCAGTCCAATCGTGTACGCATCAGAAAAACGATCCAGCCCATGGGCACCCCCGTTCACCAAGCGACGAGCAGCCTTTAGGTCGTTTTCCCTCAAGGCTTCCTTGATCGGCACTTCTTTGTCTTTCAGAAACGCCGACAAGAGCTGGGCTGCAATGTGCGGGTCGGACGCACGCTCTGGATTATTCAACAGCTGGTCTCCTATACCAATGGCCGCGCCATACTTGTCATAATTAAAGCGCCCGGTGAGTTGAATGTACCCACGGCCTCGGAAGCGTTTCCCATCTGGCGGTCCCTGATTGCCTAGATCCTTTCGGTTGTCATACAGATCAAACGGGTGCCCATTGGGCGAAGTATTGAACCGCGATCGCCCTTCCGCAATAGGCTCGAAGCTCTCCGTCTCTGCTCGAATCGTGGCCAGCGCTGCCAGGACCATTGGTGTGTCCGTCAAGTCCGCATCAACCAATGACTCCAGGACGGGAGGCAGGTTAGCTTTGATATTCCCCAGCGGCGTGTGAGGAAACATTTGTGAGACGACGGCCACCGTCACACCAGGAATGACGCTGGGGATTTCCGTCGGCTTCGCAAGACACAGCGCGGCAAGCGTCCGCGGTCCTGCGATCCCATCAGCAAGTAGCCCTTCGCTCTTCTGAAACGCGAGGACCGCCGCTTCTGTCCCATGCCCATATTCCCCGTCAATGACTCCGGGATCGAAGCCAGCATCCTTGAGTTTCTGTTGTAGCTCTCTTACCTCAACGCCTGTTGAGCCGATCTGTAAGGTCGTCACTGAGCGTCACCCCCTGATATGACGCTTGCTACTTCCACAACCCGACCGCTTTCTTTGATTCAATCCTCCGCTGCTCTTGCTGACTCAACGCCGATAGGAAATCGAAGCCCGTCTTTTTCTCAACCCGATCCACACTGACAAGGTATTTGGGCATGTCTTCTGTTCGAAGCGGTTCGTTGGGCATCAGGAAGGCGATCGCCTCTTTACGCTTGGGGTCATAAACAATCTTGAACAGATGCGTGGGGATGGCCACCTCGTCGTCTCCAATCGTTTCCACTGCGTCTAGGGCCTCGTCGTAGACCGGGCCGGTGTAGATGTAGAGTTCCCCGCGCGTGAGCGCCCACTGGCGGACCATCTCCTCTAAGTCTTTCCAGATCCCTTGGTTCATTCCTCGGCCGACCTGCGGCACCATGTTGGAGAGATAGAAGCTCTCCTTGTAGGCCTCAAGGTCCCACCGCATATCGCCCGCCGGGGCCATGTGGCCACGATCAAACCCGCTCCGCTTGTAATCGACGAGTTCTGCCCGTGCGCCCTGGGGTAGATCCGGATCAGGGGCGAAGTAATTTTTTCTCCCCATGTGGGCGCTCGCCTTGTCTTTCGTGAGATGTTCAGCGACCCAGTCCGGTGTTTTGTTCTCAGGGTTATACGCCAGGGCATACCCCTTGCGGCAGAGCGGGGTCCCCTGCTCGCTCGGAATACCCATCTTGGTGTACTCCGCGCAGTTGTCGAAGGGGCCTGCATAGACGAGGGTGGTGAAGACAAGGAGTGCAATCAACGGCATGGTGGTTTTGACGAGCGTCTTCATGGTGACCTCCTCCGGATGAGTGTCCCTGGCATCGTGACTTTTGCGGGGCCTGACGAAAGGCGTAACAACCAGTGGCTGCGGGGTGAATGAAGAGCGAGGGGAACCGGTCTGGCATGGCTGCCTCCGGCTTGACACGTTGTCACAAGGCTACGCTTCTGAATCAGTCATAGCAAGTATTGCGTGCATGGGAAAGAGTCTGACACCACCCCTGCCAGTCGAATGCTGTATCGTTCCCATCCTTCCGGATTGCTGCCGATGACAGCACGGTCCCTACGGTCACCCTGGGTTATGGGTAATGTCTAGTTGGTCTGTGCTTTGAGTGCTTCCCGCAATCGGCCTTGTTCATCCTGAGTCATCTGTATGAACTCAACTCCCATGTGGCCGCCATGTGCCCAACGCACCCCTGCCAGCATGACCTGGAGGGGAGGCTGCTGCGAGGGAATGGACAACGTCAGTGAGACATAATCACGGGGCCGGACACGGGGCCGGATTGGATACTC
Source organism: Nitrospirota bacterium (assembly GCA_004296865.1). Lineage (GTDB taxonomy): Bacteria > Nitrospirota > Nitrospiria > Nitrospirales > Nitrospiraceae > SCVQ01. Next base: position 500 of record SCVQ01000033.1, on the reverse strand, counting down.
ACTGACGAGCCGCGCCCCGACCTGCGTGAGGTCCAACACTGCCCCTTGAATGGACTGCTGCTCAATCTCGATGACAGCTGGACTCTTGATCGGGACCCGGACAATCTCTCGTTTGTCCGTCTGATGGTCGTTCGGGAATTGTTGGGCAATCTCCCGGTTGCCGCTCATGGTGAGCCCTCCATGGCTCTGATTCACGTAACCACGTCTTTACGCACAACCTTCGTTCACTGACTCCATTCCTGGCGAGTTGAACGCTTTATTTTCCCCCATCCTTCCAGACTGCTGCGGGGACGGCACGGTACCTACGGTCACTCTGCGCACGGCCTGGGAACGCCCTGCGGTAAAGTCCTTGAGACGTTGTGCTCTGCACCAGGGGCGGAGATCCTGACGCTGCCGGCTTGTATTCTGCCGAGTCAGCGCCGGGTTCATCGGGCGCGACCAAATTACCGCCACATTGCAATCACGCACCCTTGCGCTACTGCCAACACTATGAGCCCCGC
>SCVQ01000332.1 GCA_004296865.1 Nitrospirota bacterium | reverse complement strand
TCGGAAGGCAGACGGCTGCCGTCTCCTCCGGCGAGAGTGCCAGCTCCATAGGGCGACCCGCCGGTTATTTCACTCATGGTAAGAAGCTCCTGGCAGGAATAGGGACAACCGACGATGATCATGCCATGATGCAAGAGGGTGGTATGAAACGAGGTGATCGTCGTTTCCTGCCCGCCGTGCTGGGTGGCCGTTGACGTGAAGACGCTCCCCACTTTACCGATCAAATTCCCCTTGAGCCACAACTTGCCCGTCTGGTCCAGGAAGTTTCGCATCTGCGCGCACATGTTGCCGAAGCGGGTGGGTGTGCCAAAGATGATGGCGTCGTAGCTGGGCAGTTCGTCAACGGTGGCAATCGGCGCTGTTTGATCCATTTTTGCTCCGGCCTTCCTGGCAACGTCGTCGGACATGAGCTCAGGCACGCGTTTGATCGTCACGTCCACGCCCTGGACGCTTTGAGCGCCTTCAGCAACCGCCTTGGCCAAAATTTCGATATGGCCATACATGCTGTAGTAAAGAACAAGCACTTTTGCCATGACGTACCTCCTATCCATCTACCATGGAGCAAAAGCTCAACACCTGGATTCAGTTGCATACTTTAGCGCGTCAGCATTCTCACTTTGTTTCACGGTCTTGTCAACGCGATCCATGGAGGGGGTGAGGATTCAGCAAACCGGGGACAGGTCCATGAGCGACCTGTCCCCGGTTTATTCCCCCTAGCAGCTGCGGATGAAAGCAAAAAGGCGAGGGGCCTGGTTGATCCCCCACTGCGCGCATCGGCCGAGCACATTCTGATCGTGCGCGGTCTGCGAGCACAGGGGATTAACCAGGCCTCCTCTCTCAGAGTGACCTAGCGGGCTTTGTAGAATTCTTTGGCGCAGTCCACGACGTAGGCGAGTTGCTCGTCGGCAAGTTCGGCATAGATCGGCAGCGACAGCACTTCTTCGGCCGCGCGCTCGGAGATCGGGAAGGAACCCTTCTGATAGCCCAGATCTTTGAAGCAGGTCTGTAGATGCATCGGCACGGGATAGTAGATTTCCGTTCCGACGCCCTTGTCCTTTAAGTACGCTTTGAGGTCGTCCCGCTTGTGCGCGCAGATCGTGTACTGGTTGAAGACGTGGTAATTGCCCGCCTCGGTTGCAGGCAGGGTCACCCGCTCCAAGATTTTGGCGTCCGCGAACAGCCGCTCGTACCGCGTCGCGTTGCGTCTCCGCCCCTCGGTCCAGCGGTCCAGGTGCTTGAGCTTCACCTGCAACACCGCCGCCTGCAGCGCATCCAACCTACTGTTGATCCCGACCTGTTCATGGATGTAGCGGACCCGGCTCCCATGCACGCGCAACATGGCCAGGGCCTCGTGCAGCGTGGCATCGTTCGTTGTGATCAGTCCTCCGTCGCCGAAGCCGCCCAAATTTTTGGATGGGAAAAAGCTGAAGCAGCCGGTATCGCCCAAGACCCCCGCCTTGACTCCATGGCGCGCGGCCCCGATCGCCTGGCAAGCATCCTCGATGACCTTGATCCCCTTCCGCTTGGCCGCCTTGTTGATCGCGTCCATCTCGGCGCATTGGCCGAACAGATGGACCGGAATGATGACCTTGGTCCGCAACGTGATCGCGTGGTCGAGTTGCGCCGGATCGAGATTGAAGGTGTCGGGACGGATGTCCACGAAGACTGGCTTGGCGCCCAGCCTCGTGATCGCACTCACCGTGGCGAAAAACGTGAAGGGGACCGTAATGACTTCATCGCCGGGCCCCACGCCAGCCGCCATCAAGGACAGGAGCAGCGCATCGCTCCCGGACGCGCAGCCGACCGCATGCTTGCCCCCGATATAGGCAGCCAAGGCCCGCTCCAGATCGACGACTCTCGGCCCGAGGACGAAGCCCTGCTCGTCGCAGACCGCCTCGATGGCGACCATGACGTCCTGGCGAATCTCGCGGAACTGCGCTTTCAGGTCCAGCAACGGAACGTTCATCTGGCATTGCCCCATGGATTCATTCAGTCATGGTCTGATCGAATCCACGACCCGATCGGTCAATGGTTCAATCGCTCAACTCTTAGTTGATGTACCATACCCGGCCGCCGTGCTCAAGGACTTCCTCTCGACCACCGCCGCCGCCAGCCGTTCGTATTCGTCTTCCTGCTGGCGCACCATCGTCCGAATGTCGAACACCTCAGGCTGCGCCAGTCCCTGCCCGCCCATACGCTTGGCTTCATCCGGATGGGCCAAGAGGTGCGCAACTTTCTCGGCCATGGCTTGCACGGCTCCAGGCTCCGTGAGATAGCCGTTCACGCCGTCGTGCACCACTTCGGAGGCGCCGTCCACGTTCGTCCCCACCACCGGCACCCCGCTGGCCAGCGCTTCCAGATAGACCCTCGGCAACCCTTCCCAGCGCGAGGTCAGGACGAAGACATCCAGGCAGCGCAGGATCTCGGCAATGTCCCGACGCCAGCCGACGAGATGCAGTACCTGCCGCAAGCCATACCGCTGCACCTCCGCTTCCATCGCCTCGCGCAGTTCGCCATCTCCGACAAA
>SCVQ01000331.1 GCA_004296865.1 Nitrospirota bacterium | reverse complement strand
ACCCGCTGGCTCGCAACCGTCGCGGGTTGAAGGGAGGCAGGCCCCAGTTCTGTCCCTCCGGAGCAAAGGCGTCCGGGGGGCATCCGCTATCGGCCTCCAACGCCAGGACATCCTGGAATGCCCAGGCATCACTGCCGGACCGATCGCTGCCGAGCGCAAGGTCATGGTACAAGCCGACCGTCATGCCGTGCTCACGAGCCCCTGCGGCCACCCGCCCCAACTGCTCGTCGGCCAGCCACTGGAGATACTGATGAAACCGGATGGGCGCAGCATGGGTGGCCCGAAAGGATGCGACGGCAGCAGACTTCGGGTCACGGTAGGGTTCGGGCCAATCCTGCCACCCCCCCGCCTGCGGATGCACGGAGCGCAACTCTTCCGACAGGGCCTGGAAAAGGGCAAAGTGCTCCAGCAATTCCCCTTCCTTCCGAACGTATCGTTCAAACGCCAGCCCCCGTTCCGTCTTGGGCTGCTGGGCCCCGCCCCGGTCTGCCAGGTGCCGCTCCTGAAAGGTCGCAAACAGCAGGGTCAGGATTTCCCGCTTCGCGGCATAGACCTGATCGTATTCCACCAGGTCGGTTTTTCTGAACGCCTCCAGCCTCGCGCGGAACCCGCCGTCTTCCAGGAGACGTTGCGCCGGCACCGACTCCTTCAACTCAGGGATCTCTTCCACCGCCACGTAGAGCACATTCAGGAAAAGTCGGCTGTCCGGAGAATACGGACTGATATGATACGGCGGCTCGTTCCTGAGAGCATGAAGCGGATTTAACCCAATCACGCCAACGCCCAGATCCTGGGCCGCCCAGTCTACGAATCCGGCGAGGTCGAGAAAGTCTCCGACTCCCCAGTTGCGGCAGGATCGAAGCGCATACAACTGCAGCGCCAGTCCCCAGGTACGGCCACCCTCCTGCAATTTGGGCGGCACGTAGCACTGCGAGGGCACAAGAATGAGACGCAGGGTCCCTTCCACCGTCCCCGACGACACCTGGCTGCGAGCCACGAGATCGTAATACCCGATCGCCAGCCCGGGCGGAATCGGCAGCTCGAAACGCACATAGCGCCGACCGCCCACCGGGCGGGCCTCTGCCGGAACGAGACCTGGCCCAATCTCTCCTTTTTGCTGAAGACAGTCCGCCTCATCCCGAACCTCCCAACCGATCCGCACATCGTGGTCCTCAGCGTCCTCAATCGACAGGCGAAACGACCACGTGGCTGCTCGGTCATCGACCCGTCGGACCAAGACAGGATCGCAGGGACAGCGCCAGGATTCCTCCTCGTAGGCACACAGCTCCCGACGTAAGTCATCCACCGTGGCCACCCGCAGGCCCATGGCCGTGAGAATCGCCCGTTTGGTCTGGGCAGAAACCTCGTGGCGGTGCCCCCAAATATCGTGATAGTCGGGAGCAATCCCGCACCGGTCCGCGAGGTCATCCAATAACTCCTGCTCACTCATAGTGTTGAGTCTAGGAACATACCGCCATCAAGTCAAGGAAACCGGAATGAGCAGGGCTACCCAAAGAGCACCTAGGCCAAGACCAAGTTGACGAAAAGGCTCCGTCTGATCCTGTGCGGGCAGAGCCGACAATAGAGAACACAGAGGGAGAGGACAATCCAATACGGAACAGCAAGGAATCAGGAGAACAGACCGACAGGCGCCGAGGAGGCTGGGCAAAGGGCAAGCGTCGTAACACTACATGATGCCGGCCTGACGCTGCAGCCAACGGACATAGGCGACGATCTGCTCGACATCCTCCGGTGTCACGCCTTCGATTTTCGGCATGTCGCCGAACTGCCAGTGATGGGCGCGAACGCCGTTCGCCGCCGCGCGTTGGAAAGCTGCGTCCCCGTGGTGGTTCGGCTCATAGATCTTGTGCACCAGCGGGGGCCCTTGTGCCGCCCCGACGGCGCGCTCGCCGTGACAACGGGCACAGTTCGCCCTGAACTTGGCTTCCCCTTTTTGAAACTCCGCCGGCACCGCGGCTTCCTGCTTGGCACAGGCTTCCCAGGACAACAGTCCCAGCAGCAGCAGAGCAGGCAGACCGACGAGCCATCGCGTGAGACCTCGGGCGGATGGGATACGCATGCGGTCACCTCTTCTGATCGGAATCGTTTTCGGTGTGCGGCGCGGTCTTCCCGAACTCCTCGCGCAGCATGCGCTTGACCTGACCCGCCGTGAAATAGCGGTACAGCCTCGCGAAGACCGGCACCAGAACAATCAGGCCGATCGTCAGGTACATGAAAAATTCTTCGGGAGAAACTCTCATGGCGTCACCTCACACGTCCGCATAGGCAATGGGATCGACGGCACCGGCAGCCCGGAACCCTTCGCGCCGGATGCGGCAACTGTCGCATCGGCCGCAGGCGGTGCCGTCGGACGCCGGATCGTAACAACTATGGGTCAACTGCAAGGGCACGCCCAACGACAGGCCCAGCCGGACGATGTCTGCCTTCGTCATCATCAGCAAGGGTGCCCTGATCTCGATCCCCTGTCCGAGCACCCCCGCCTTGGTCCCCAGCCGTGCCACCTGTTCAAAAGCCCGCAGATAGTCGGGCCGGCAGTCCGGATAACCGGAGTAGTCGAGGACGTTGGCTCCGATGTAGATACATGACGCCGCCAGGGTTTCGGCATAGGCCAGCGCAAGCGAAAGGAAAATGGTATTGCGGGCCGGCACATAGGTGGGCGGGATGCCTTCCCGACGCTCGGCCTCGGATCGATCTTTGGGGACGGCCTGGTCCGCGGTGAGCGCTGAGCCCCCCATCGACCTGAGATCCACCTCCAACACCAGGTGACCGGCCACCTCCAGAGCTCGCCCGATCTCGCGCGCCCGTTCCACTTCAACCCGGTGGCGCTGGCCATAGGCGATCGTGAGCAGGTACACGAGGCACCCGTCCCGTTTCGCAACCGCGGCCGTGACCGTGGAATCAAGCCCGCCGCTCGCCAGAACCACGGCCTTCATGACGCAACGTTGCAGGTGGACAAACTGCTAATCACCACGCATCGGAGGAAGTGTGCACACAGCGCGGGCAAGCCGACGCCGGCGTCAGGCGCCTAGTCGCGTTCCTCGCCCTTCTCGATCTTTTCTATCAGTTCTTGCCGCGACTGGCAGGCCACGCACAGCTTCGCAAAAGGGACCGCCTCCAGGCGCTTCTCGCTGATCTCGACGCCGCATTCGGCACAGACGCCGTACGTGCCGTCGTCCAACCGCGTCAGGGCTTCGTCGATCATCTGCCGCTCCCGGTTCTGCATCTCCAGCAAGGAGATGCCGAGCTCCCGTTCCAGGTCCATCACGGCCTGGTCCCCCACATCCATGGCCGACTCCAGGCGCCGCTGCTGGTCGTCCGTCAAGGACTGTCCCAACGACGCGCCGATCTCGGCCAGAATCTCCTGGCGTTTGCCCATCAACATACGATGCAGCGTCGCGCGACGAGCGGATGACAGCAACCGAGTCGGCGCTTTTTTTTCGACGGACTCACTCGTCCCCGCCACAGTCACACGGAAACCGACAGCGTTTTTTTTGGCTCCAGACAAGCGCTTTCCATCCGTTTTGGCAACCGTCTTCGAAACAGCGGTGGCCTTCTTTTTGGTTTTCACCTTACCGGGCATGAGCCATACGCTCCCTTCTAGGAACTCTGATCGCAAAACGGCCAGCATTCTTACCATGGCACCCCCGGTTTGACAAGCCCCTCCAAAGACTACGGTGCGGGGGTTTTCTCAACGGGATGACGGCAAGGAAAGACCTGCGGGCGGCTTAGGAATAGGTGATCATGGAATGCACGGGGCAGCCATCCAGCTTGTCACGGCCCCTCAGCCCCAGCAGCTCCACCAACACGGCCAGCTCCACGATTTCGCCGCCGAGCTGGCGGGTCAGCCACACGGTGGCGGCGGCCGTTCCCCCTGTGGCCAGAAGGTCATCCACAATCAAGACGCGTTCGCCCATCGCAATGGCGTCGCGGTGAACGGCAAGGGAATTGGATCCGTACTCCAGATTATAGTTGACCTCGAACGTGTCGGCGGGAAGTTTGCCTGGCTTTCTCACCGGCACAAAGCCCGCGCCAAGCTGATAGGCCAGGGGGCTGCCGAGGATGAACCCACGGGACTCGATGCCGATCACTTTCGCAATCCGTTGATCGCGATACCGGTTGGCCAGCTCATCCTGGATGGCACGGAACGCCTGCGCGTCCTTGAGCAAGGTCGTAATGTCGTAGAAGAGGATACCCGGCTTGGGGAAATCCGGCACTTCACGAATCAGCTTCTTATAATCCATACGCCATCAGCCTTTCTCTGATTAATGACTCCCACGCATCCTCATTCTGCCCCTGCAAGACGGTCCGGCAGCCCTCAATACCGGATACGGAACTCCGTGTGCCGACCGGTCGGCGACTCCCATTGCACCTGCAGATCTTCCACACGTGCCAGCGGCGGACCGGTGCGCAGCGATTCGATGAAGGCTTCGACCACCTCCCGCTCTCCCTCCACATCCACTTCGACCCGCCCATCATCGAGGTTGCACGTCTCCCCACCCAAGCCCCTGCGAGTGGCCTCCCGCTGAGCAAACGCACGATAGGCCACCCCTTGCACCAGTCCGCTCACCACGATC
>SCVQ01000330.1 GCA_004296865.1 Nitrospirota bacterium | reverse complement strand
TCGCGACAAGTTGATGCGCGGGTATGATCTTCTGATCGACGTCTGGGGGGCGGACCACCACGGCTACATTCCGAGGATGGAGGCCGTGGTCCAGGCCTATGGCCATCCCAAGGACCGCCTGCGGGTGGTGCTCGTCCAGATGGTCAATCTGATGCGAGGGGGGCAGAAGGTCGAGATGTCCAAGCGGGCGGGGGAGTTCATTACCCTGCGCGAGGTGGTCGACGAGGTGGGGGCGGATGCGGCGAAGTTCTTCTTTCTCATGCGGCGATCGGACACGCATTTGGATTTCGATTTGGAATTGGCCAAACAGCGGTCCGCCGACAACCCCGTCTATTACGTCCAGTATGCCCACGCGAGGATTGCCAGCCTCTTTCGGGTTGCCGACGAACGAGGCATCGCCGTGCCGAAGCCGAGCGAAGTGGATTTGCGACTCTTGAAAGACCCGGACGAGTTCGGCTTGATCCGGAAGCTGTCGGCCTATCCCGCCGTCATCCAGGCCAGTGCGGCAGCGCTGGAGCCTCACAGGCTCACGTTTTATCTCCAAGAATTGGCCGGGTTGCTCCATACCTTTTATTATAAGCATCGGATCATGCCGCCGGCAGCCGAGGCCGAGGTGACCGACACGGAAGGCTTCGTCAAGGAGCCCGGTGCGCTCTCCGTGAGGCAGCGTGAAGAGATCACGCCTGGCCTGACGGCGGCGCGGTTGGCGTTGATGCGAGAGGTGCAGCAGGTGCTTCGAAATGGGTTGACGATGCTCGGTCTTTCCGCGCCGGATCGGATGTAGTTCTCTGGGAGTGGATGCAACGACTGTGCTGAGCTTTGCGGTACAGAAGACGGACCCGGATGGACGGGCGAGGCGGGGAACGCTCACGACCGCCCACGGTGTGATCGAGACGCCGGCCTTCATGCCGGTCGGTTCCTTGGGCGCCGTCAAAGGGATCGATGCCGATGATTTGCAAGCGCTCGGGTACGGGCTCATCCTGAACAACGCGTATCACCTCTATCTGCGGCCGGGGCATGACGTGGTGGCCGAGTTGGGAGGGCTGCATGCGTTTACGGCCTGGCCCGGTGCGATCCTGACCGACAGCGGTGGATTTCAGGTCTTCAGCTTGGCCAAGCTCAGGACGGTCACCGACGACGGGGTCACGTTCCAATCGCACATTGACGGATCGCTGCATCACATCACGCCGGAGCGGGCGACGGACATTCAAGAGGCGCTCGGGGCGGACATCATCATGACGTTCGACGAGTGCGTGGCCCTCCCATCGTCGCGCGAGAAGGTCCTTGAGGCGCTGCTTCGAACGAGCCGCTGGGCCCGCCGATGCCAGGATGCCCGCCGCCGGCCGGACCAAGCCTTGTTCGGCATCGTGCAGGGCGGGCATGATGCCGAACTGCGGGTCCGGGCCGCGCGCGACATTGTTGCGATGGGCTTTGACGGCTATGCGGTGGGAGGCCTGTCCGTCGGGGAAGAGAAGGCCACGATGTATAGGATGTTGGACGTCACGGTGCCCGAGTTGCCCGCCGGCTCTCCCCGCTACCTGATGGGCGTCGGCATGCCGGAGGATCTGGTCGAGGGGGCCGCCAGAGGCATCGACTTGTTCGACTGCGTGGTGCCGAGCCGGCACGGGCGTACCGGATGGCTCTTTACGTCGTTCGGGCGCGTGCTCATCAAGAATGCCCGCTACGCGCGGGAGGAAGGGCCGATCGACCCGGACTGCTCCTGTCCGGTGTGTACCCGCTACTCACGGGCATACCTGCACCATCTTTTTTTGGTCAAGGAAATGTTGGGGGCGCGGCTCAACACGATACACAATCTCTATTACTATGCGGCCCTCATGCAGCGAATGAGGGCCGCGATCGAAGGCGGGTCCTTTGCGGCCTTCCGGCGGGAGTTTCATGCCAAGCGGGCCGGACAGGCGCAGGCGACCCAGGAAGAGCGGCTTCACATCTATGGCGAGGACGGCACGGTGGCGGGAGCGGACAGAGGCCCGGCTTCGGCGGTCTCGGTGGAGGAACGGTTGTGATGGGTATGGCTTCAATCGCATGGGCTCAAGGCGGTCCCGGAGGGGGCGGCGCAGGAGGGACGTTGTTGTCCCTGGTGCCGTTCGTGTTGATCTTCGTCATCTTCTACTTTTTGCTGATCCTCCCCCAGCAAAAGCGGCAGAAGAAACTTAAGGCCATGCTGGAGGCCTTGAAAAAGGGCGACAAGATCGTCACGTCGGGCGGTATCTGGGGGACCGTGACGAATCTGGGGAAGGAGACGGTGACGGTGCAGATTGCCGACAACACCAAAATCAAAATCCAGCGCGAGTCCATCACGCGGCTCCGTAGCGAGGACGAGGAATAGCGGGGGCTCGGACACCTGAACAGGGAAAAGTAGAGGTCAGGATGAAGAAGGTCGGTGGTCGGTTTGCATTGCTGGGCGCGGTCTTGATTCTGTCGGTGGCGTTTTTTCTCCCGTCCTACCCGCAGCTGTACCGGTCGCTGCCGGGCTGGCTGAAAAATGTGCTTCCCACGAAGGGGATCACGCTGGGGTTGGACCTCCAGGGGGGCATTCACCTGGTGCTGGAGGTGGAGGAGGAGCGCGCCGTCGAGATCGCCGTGGATCGGTCGGTCAACGCGATTCAGGATCTGCTCGTGGAAAAAAAGATTCCGGTCGAATCCGTCAAGCGGACCGGATCGACGCAGGTCACATTGGCGTTTCAACAGGGGGACTTGAAGGAACAGGTCCAGAAGGTGCTCGAAGATTTCCCCGCCTTCTTCGAGGTCGAGCCGGCTCGCACCGCCAACAGCCTCGTCTATGAATTGCGCGAGGGGGAGATCAAGCGCATCAAGGATTCCGCCATCAACCAGGCCTTGGAAACGATCCGCAACCGGATCGATCAGTTCGGCGTGGCCGAGCCGTTGATCCAGCGGCAGGGATTAAAGCAGATCGTCGTGCAATTGCCCGGTATCACGGAGCCGAAGCGGGCCAAGGATCTGATCAAGGAAACGGCCCTGCTGGAGTTCAAGCTGCTGGACGAATCCAACAAGCTGGCGATGGAGTTGCCGCAACGTATCCCGAAGGGGAAAGAGGACGAGGTGCTTCGGCAGGTGCAAAGTCAGGTGCCGGAAGGCGACCAGATTCTCTTCGAGAAGGTGGTGGAGAAGGACAGCGGCCGCGAATTCCGCGTCCCGTATCTGGTCAAAAAGCGCGTGATGTTGGCCGGAGACGTGTTGAGCGACGCCCGCGTCTCGATCGGGCAATTCAACGACCCCTACGTCTCGGTCACGTTTGACGCCAAAGGGGCCCGCGAGTTCGACCGGATCACGTCCGAGAACGTCAAGAAGCGCATGGCCATTGTGCTCGACAATACCATCTACTCCGCTCCCGTCATCCAGGAACGCATCAGCGGAGGGCGCGCGCAGATCAGCGGGACCTTCACCATGCAGGAGGCCAACGATCTGGCGATCGTGCTGCGGGCCGGCGCATTGCC
>SCVQ01000329.1 GCA_004296865.1 Nitrospirota bacterium | reverse complement strand
GGGGCCACCGGGTTGCGCCGCTTCTCCTTCCGCTCGATGGACTGCACGATGAAGTCTTTGCCCTGGACCGCAGCCACGACCCGCTCGGCCTCCTGCGCAGACGCGATCTCCGCATCCCGACCATTCACACTGTGGAGCTTGGCTTCGAATGGCGGCGGGTTCGTGCCGGCCAGCGTGACCGTGATGGACCAGTACTCCTCGGGACGGAAGGCTTCGCGTTCCCGTTCGCGGTCGCAGATCAACTTCACGGCCACCGACTGCACGCGCCCCATGCTGAGGCCCCGGCGCACCTTCTTCCAGAGCAACTGGCTGCCCTGATAGCCGACGATGCGGTCCAGCACGCGGCGCGCCTGTTGGGCGTTGACCAGCTTCAAGTCGATCTGGCCGGGGGATTGCAGCGCGCGCTTGATCGCCGACTCGGTGATCTCGTTGAACAGGACGCGGAAAACTTTGCGGTCCTTGCCTTTGGCCTTGCCGGTGCCGGGCTTGCCGTCGAGCTCCTGCGCAATGTGCCAGGCAATGGCCTCGCCTTCGCGATCCGGGTCCGGAGCGAGATAGACGGTCTCGACTTCTTGGGCCTTCTTTTTGATCTCGGCCAGCACTTTCGCTTTCCCCTTGATCGTCACGTACTGCGGGGCGAAGTCGTGCTCGATGTCCACGCCCAGCTTGCTGGTGGGCAGGTCCTTCACGTGGCCGATCGACGCCATCACGGTATAGCCACGGCCCAGGTACTTGGTGATGGTCCGGGCCTTGGCTGGTGACTCCACGATGATCAACGATTTGGCCATGCGCGCTCCTGTCGCCCCTCTAGACGAACCGCTCAACGCCCCGCTTCAATCGGGGCTGTGATATATACCGACTTCGGCACGCTTTGCAAGTCTCTTAAGCGTTATTTACAAGCGCACGTACGACCGGCCCGGCAGTTGGCGCACCGCGCCTTTCAGTTCCATGGCCAGGAGCAGGCCGGCGACATCGGCCGCCGGAAGGCCCGTGCGGACGATCAGATCGTCGATGTGCATCGGCTCGAAGGAGAGCACGTCATGGAGTTTCCGTTCTGCCTCGTCCAACTGAGGCTCGTCTCCGGCCTGGACGGCTCCCCGGGCCTGCATCTGCTCCCGAAATGAACCGTCGAGCTGAGGCAAGAGTTCATCGATCACATCCACCACGGTTTCGACCAACTTGGCGCCCTGCTTGATGAGGCCGTTGGGACCACGGCTGTTCTCCGCCCTCACGAACCCCGGCACGGCAAAAACCTCCCGCCCCTGTTCCACCGCCAACCCGGCCGTGATGAGCGATCCGCTCTGGACCGCTGCCTCGGTGATCACCACACCCAGGGACAGGCCGCTGATAATGCGGTTCCGACGCGGAAAATGATAGGCATGCGGATGGGCCCCCAAAGGAAATTCAGACAGGACCGCTCCATGGGCTTCGATCTGCTGCCTGAGCGCCTGATGTTCCGGTGGATACGTCCGATCGATCCCGCAGCCCAACACGGCCAGGGTCCGGCCCTGAGCCGCCAGCGCTCCCCGGTGAGCCGCCGCATCCACCCCTCTCGCCAGACCACTGACGATGGTAAAGCCGGCCGAGGCCAAATCCCGGCTGAGCTGTTCGGTCACCAGCCGGCCGGCCGCCGTGGCTCGTCGAGCCCCCACGATCGCCACCGCGTGGCGATCTCTCTGATCCAGCGCGCCGCTCACATAGAGCAGCGGCGGTGGGTCCGCGATCGTTTTGAGCCGCGCCGGATAGGCTGCATCAAGATACGACACCACCGACACCTGCAGCCGCTCCAGCAATTCCAGTTCGCGATCGATCGCGTCCTGGGTCTCCCGATCCGGCACCTGTTGAATGGCCTGCGCCACGACAAAGCTGACCGATCCGGCAGCCATCAGCGATTCCGTCGAGGCCTGCAGGACCGCTTCCGGCGAGCCAAACGCTTCCGCGAGCCGGCAGAGCCCCGCATCGCCCAATCCGTGGACCGCGCGCAATCGGAACCAAGACTGAAGAGACGAGGTACCGGCCACAGGACCTCCCATCTCTCTCAGCAAGCTCTCTCAGCAAACACGCGCAGCGACCCGCGCCCTGCTGATGGCCGACAACCGGCCGCACCGGCCGGCTTAGAGCACGGCAATATCGTACTGCTCGAGGTGAAGCCCCTGATCCGCCTGCACGAGAAGCTTGACGTGGCACGTCCGCTCCAGGTCCTCCACCCCCTGACGCTCATCATCGTACAGAAGATCGGCGACGGACGGATGGACGCCCAGCACGATTTTCTGTTCCTCCGTCCCGCGCCCGATCCTGCGGATCTCGCGGAAGATCTCGTAGGCCACCGTGGTGGGCGACTTGGTGTACCCCCGCCCATCGCAGTACCGACAGGGCTCCGACATCGTCCGCAGCAGGTCCTCCCGAACCCGTTCGCGCGAGATCTCGATCAGGCCCAGGTCCGAGATGCGCGAAATCCTGGTGCGGGCCTTGTCGCCGGCCATCGCATCGACCAGCGCCTGATAGACCTTGTCCCGGTTCTTCTCCCGCTCCATGTCGATGAAGTCGACGATGATGATCCCCCCGATCCCCCGCAGCTTGATCTGATAGGCGATTTCCTTCGCCGCCTCGAGGTTGTTCTTGAGGATCGTCTCCTCTTGATCCCGCTTGCCGACGAAGCGCCCCGTGTTCACGTCGATGACCGTCATCGCCTCGGCATGGTCCACGACGATGTGGCCGCCGGACTTCAGCCACACCTTGCGGTGCAAGGCGCGGGCGATCTCCATCTCGACGCCCAAGTGGTCGAAGAGGCTCTCCTCCTTGTCGTAATAGTGGATGCGGGAGGTCTGCTCCGGCGAAAACCGATGGACGAAGTCTTTCACCGCCTCGTACTCCTGCCTCGAATCGATCAGCAGGCGGTCCACTTTTTTCGTGAACAGATCGCGGACGATCCGAAAGGTCAGCGTCAGGTCGGTGTGCAGGAGGGCCGGCGCCGGAAGATGGTCCCGTTTTTTCAGCACGTCCTGCCAGAGCACGTGCAGGAACTCCACGTCCGACCGCAGCTCGTCCTCCTTCACTCCCTCGCTCACCGTCCGGACGATGTAGCCGCAGCCGGGCCGACGCACCCGCTTCATGATGTCCTTCAACCGCGCCCGTTCCTCGTCCTTGGGAATCCGCCGCGATACGCCGATGTGCTCGACGTTCGGCATGAACACCAGATAGCGACCCGGCAGCGACACGTAGGTCGTCACCCGAGGCCCCTTCGTGCCGATCGGCCCCTTGGAGATCTGCACCATGAGCTCCTGGCCTTCTTGCAGCAGCTGTTCGATCGGCTTGGAGGACTGCCGGCGCGGCCGCGGCATCTCGGGCCCCTTCTCATCCTCCTCGCTGTCGACCAGGGTATCCCCCGGTTCCGTATCGGTCGACAAGTCCGAGACGTGCACGAAGGCGGCCTTCTCCATCCCGATGTCGACGAACGCCGCCTGCATACCCGGCAAGACTTTGACCACCTTCCCCTTGTAAATGTTCCCGACGAAATCCTTGTTCTTGACCCGATCCACGTAGAGATCCGTCACGACGCGGTTGTCCAACACCGCCGCGCGGGTCTCCTCCCGTGTCACATTAATGGCAATTTCCAGCCCCATACATGCTCCCTGCAGCCTGTGCGGCGGGTCAACGGCCCCACGCCGGATTGCCGCACCAGCCTGCACCTACGGTAAAAGGGTTCACCTTACAACCTGTACCTGGTCTCAACCGCCGCTTGTCCCGCGACTCCGACGAGGCCGACTCAGGCCGCCTCGTCGCGCGTTTAGTAAAACAAGGACAAGCGTCGGCGCTTGACGTTCAACAAAAGTCCCAGGGCCGCCATCGTCGTGACCACCGCGCTTCCGCCGTAGCTCATGAGCGGCAACGGAATGCCGACGATCGGCAACAGCCCGGCCGTCATGCCGATGTTCACCACGAGGCAGAAGCCGAACATGCCGATCACCCCGGCGGCCAGCAGCGCCCCCAAGACATCCTTGGCTTTCAACGCAATTTCCAACGACAGTATGAGGAGTGCGACGAACAGGGCCAGGAGCACCAGCACGCCCACAAACCCCCATTCTTCGGCAAACACCGCAAAGACGAAGTCCGTGTGCCCTTCCGGCAAAAATTTCAGTTGGCTCTGCGTCCCTCCGTAGAGGCCTTTCCCCAGCAGTTCGCCCGATCCGATCGCAATGCGCGACTGGAGCCCGTGGTACCCTTTGCCGCCCGTATCGTAGTCGGGATCGACGAAGGTCATGACCCGCTGCCGCTGATAGTCGTGCATCGATCCCCACATCATCTCCCAGGCGAACGGAAACAGCATGAGGGCAAACAGCAGCAGGATGCCCATGGCTTTCGACCGCATGCCCACCACCAACAACATCGCGCCGTAAATCGCCAGAAAACTGAGCCCGCTGCCGAGGTCCGGCTGCTTGAGGATCAACAGGAGGCCCGGCATCGCAATCAGGCCTGGCAACACCACCCGCTGAATCCAACCCTCGCGCGGGGCGTTGGCGTAGTACGTGGCCAGCACCAGGATCAGGACCAGCTTCGCGAACTCGGAGGGCTGCACGGCAAAGGGTCCGAGGGGAATCCACCGCTGAGCGCCGCGACTCGTTTTACCTGCGACCAACACCACCACCAGGAGGATCAGCACGACCGCGTAGAGCACATAGGCCAGCCGGGCAATCTTGTGGTAGTCCACCGCCAGCATGGCCAGGAACGCGCCGCAGCCGAGCAGGATCCAGACCATCTGCTTGACGTATAGCGGGAGGCCGCTCCCCGACTGGGCATGGGTGACGCTGTAAATGGAGAGCACGCCGAGCGAAAGAATCGCAGCGATCAGCGTGAGGAAGTGCCAGTCGAACCGGTCCAATTGCCGGCTCTCCATCGCACGATCCGTCATGGCGCACCTGCGGAGGAGATCTGCATCGCCAGCGCCGGCTCGAAGGGCCGCGCCGGGAATGGCGCCTCGGCCTCTTGCGGGGGTTCCGGCGCGAATTTCACGAAGGCCTCGATCATCTGCTTGGCCAGGGGGGCCGCCACCGACCCGCCATGCCCCATGTGTTCCACGAGCACCGCCACGGCAATCTTCGGCTCGTCGACGGGGGCATAGGACACGAACCAGGCATGGTCCCGCAGCTTCTTGGGAATATCTTTTGCCGGCCCCGTTCGCAGCGCGGCCGCCTGCGCGGTGCCGGTCTTGCCGGCAATGGACACGAGCGTGGAGCGGGCGCGTGTCGCGGTCCCCCGCGTGACCACCCCCGCCAAGGCGTCCTTGATGAGGGCCAGCGTGTCCGGTTGGACCGTCAACTTGCCGTTGGACACAGCCGGAATTTCCTGCAGCCGACCCGTCGCCCGCTCCATGACGGCCCGCACCAGACGCGGACGGAACGACACGCCGTCGTTGGCGACGGTGGCGATCAGGTGGGCCATCTGCAACGGAGTCACCGTCACGTAGCCCTGGCCGATGGAGGCGGAAATGGTCTCGCCGGGGAACCACGGCTGACCTTTGGCCTTCTCCTTCCAGGCGGTGGACGGCACAATCCCCACCCGCTCGGACGGCAGTTCGATGCCGGTCTCCTGCCCCAACCCAAACTGCGTCGCAAACGAGGCGATGGTGTCGATGCCCATGCGCTGTCCGACCGTGTAGAAAAACACGTCGCAGGAATCCACGAGGGCTTGCGTGATATCCATCATGCCATGCCCGCCCGCCTTCCAGTCCTTGAACAAACGGTTGCCGAACTGGAACCCGCCGACGCACCGGATCTTCGTCGAAGGACTGACGGTGTTTGATTCGAGCGCCGCCGCGGCCATCACGATCTTGAAGGTCGACCCCGGGGGATACTGCCCTTGCGTCGCGCGATTCGTCATGGGACGGGCTTCGTTCTGCACGACCGCGTCCCACTGCTTGGCGGTGAGTTCGCGCGACAAGAGATTGGGATCGAACGTCGGATGGCTGGCCAGCGCGAGGACTTCGCCCGTGGTCGGATCGATCGCCACGATGGCGCCGGCCTCCTCGCCAAGCAGCTGTTCCGCCAGTCGCTGCAGGCGAAGATCGATCGTCACGTAGAGATCGTTGCCGGCTTCCGGTTTCTGGACCGTGACGGTCCGTTTCTCATGCCCCAGCGCATCCACCTCGATCACTTTCTGCCCGGCTTTGCCCCTCAAAAAACGATCGTAGGCCTTCTCAACTCCATACTGGCCGACGAGGCTCCCCTGATGGAGGTCCTCCGACTCAATCTTCTCCAGCTGATCGGACGAGACCTCTCCCACATAGCCGATCACATGGGCCGCCGTGGCCCCGACCGTGTAGTTCCGCCGGGAGTCCGCCTGGATCATCACGCCCGGCAGATCCAGCCGGTGGGACTCAATGAGCGCCGCCTCCCGGAGCGTGAGCCCGCCCTTCAACTTTTTCGGAACCAGCCGGCCGGTTCGCTCAGCAAGCTTTTTACGGAGCAGGGCTTCGTCCAGTCCGATGAGCTTGACCAGCCGCTCCGCCAACAGACCACGGTTCTTGACGTCCTCCAAGGTCACGTAGAGACCGAAGCTCGGCGCATTGTTCGCCAGCAAGACCCCCTGCCGGTCGTAGATCAACCCGCGGGCCGGTTCGAGGATCACCGAGCGGGTTCGGTTGTTCTCGGACAGATCTCGATAATACGCGCCCTCTTGGATCTGAAGACCCCAGAGACGAATCGCCAACAGTCCGACCACCAGCAGCAGCGCCACCTTCAGGATGAGCAACCGCCGTTGCAGCTCGCGAAGCTCGTCGTGTCGAGCCCCAAGTTCAGCCATCCCGACTCCTGCCAGCCCGTTGGCGGCGTGTCTGGCCGCCTGGTCTCAGTTCAGCGTACAAATCCGGCTAGCCCCCCCTGACTGACCTGTTCCCTCCGCATGCGCCCCGCGATCAGCCAGTACGCCCCCGCCCCGACGGCGGCGTTAAAGACGGTCTCCGGCAGCAGGATGGAATAGGTCGCCGCCAGATAGTCGGCCCATCCCGCCCCCGACCGAACCAAGACAAGAAAAATCAGACCGGACAGCGCCGAGAGGCCGACCAGCGTTCTCAAGAAGATCGTCGGCGTGGCATTCGTGACGTGCCTGCCCACAAGGCCGGCCAGAAGCCCAATGACACCTTTGGTCATCACATTGAGCCAGACGTTTCCGGCCGAGAAGAGGTCTTGGACGAAGCCCAGCGCCAACCCGACCAACAGCCCTTCGATCTCGCCACCCAGGAATCCCACTAGGCAGGCCGCCACAAGGCACAGGTCCGGGCCAACCCCGGCCACGCTGACGTGACGGAGCAGCGTCGTCTGGACCGGAACCAGCCCGAACACCAAACCGGCATAGAGTGGAAGTTTCACGGCTTGTGCTCACCGGATGAGCCGGTCGATGAAGCCGCCGGGTCCGCCTCGGCCTCCCCGAGCGGGCGTGGATCGATAATGACCAGCACTTCTTCGTATTTGTGCGAATCCGCCTCCGGCACAATTTCTGCCGACTGGAAGAGGTCATCCTCCTCCTTCTCGATTCGCGTGACCGTCCCGATGGCCAGCCCCCTGGGAAACCCTCCGGTCAAGCCCGAGGTCACGACAACGTCGCCGGCCCGGACCGTGGAGAGGAGGGGGATGTATTTCAGGCGGGCACGGCCATCAGCGGTGCCTGCGACGATGCCTTCCTCCCTCGTGCGCTGGATCAAACCCGTCACCGCATTGTTGGGATCGGTGATCAGCAGCACGACCGACGAGAATGGGGAGGTCTTCACCACCCGCCCCACCACCCCGTCCGGGGTCATGACGCCCATTTCGACTCGAATGCCGTCCCGCT
>SCVQ01000328.1 GCA_004296865.1 Nitrospirota bacterium | reverse complement strand
GATGACCTATAAGCTGAAAAGCTACCACAAGACCGGCGACGACTACACGGCCGTGGGCGACCTGACGCTTCTCGGCGTCACAAAAGAAGTCGTTCTGGTGGGCCACTTCAACGGCGTGGCGAAGGACCCCTGGGGGAACCTCCGCGCCGGGTTCACGGCGGAGGGCAAGCTCAACCGGAAGGACTTTGGGATGAATTGGAACAAGACGCTGGATAGTGGGGGGCTGGTCGTGGGCGATGAAGTCCACATGAAACTCGACATCGAGTGCATCAAGGCAAAGTAATCAGGAGCAGGACAAGGCCCGTCGATGTCGGGTGGGCCGTCAATCTGGAGTGGAGGAGGGTGGTACACGTGTTGCGTCACAAAAGACATTTTGTTGCGGTTGTATTCTTCTTATTGTCAGTGAGCGTTGCAGGTGCGGGCCTCGTCTGGGGCTTAGACGTGGCGGATGTGATCACGGCGGAATGGACACCGGCCGGCAAGCAACTGGCGGCAGAGCGGGCCAAGTTGCCCGCCAAGGACGAGATGGTGCTGGTGCCGGCCGGTTGGTTCCTGATGGGCAGCACTAAACAAGTGGACCGCAATGCCTACCTGACGGAGCTCCCGCAGCACCGGGTCTACCTGGATGCTTTCGACATCGACAAGTACGAAGTCACCACCGTGCAGTACCTGCGCTTTGTCCTGGCCACCGATCGGCCGCCCTTGGTGGACTGGCGCTATGACGGGGGCAATTTCCAGGAGAGTATGGCCAGCCATCCGGTCATGCACGTGTCCTGGGAGGATGCCGACGCCTACTGTCAATGGGCGGGCAAGCGGTTGCCGACGGAAGCCGAATGGGAGAAGGCGGCGCGCGGCGAAGACGGCCGGATCTATCCCTGGGGGAACGAGATGGCGGGGCTGACGCGGTCCAATTATGGGCGGACCGGGCTGTCGGGGCCGGTGCGGGACCGGCCGGAGCGGCTGATGCTCTATCCGCCGATTATCTCAGTGGACAAGTACGAGAACGCGGTGAGCCCCTATGGGGTCTATCAGATGGCGGGGAATGTGGCGGAGTGGGTGGCGGATTGGTATGACTCGCAGTACTACAAGACGGCGCCGGACCATAATCCGAAGGGGCCTGAAAAGGGGACGCAGCGGGGCTTCCGGGGCGGGGGGTGGATGGACAGCACGCCCAGTGTGCGGGCGGCCCAGCGCAATGGTACTGCGCCCAATACGAAAATGAACTGGCTCGGCTTCCGCTGTGCCAAAGATGCGCCGCAGGAACAGGGGCACACGGCGCAACCCCATCAGTAAGGAGGCGTCGCTTAGCCGAGTCGTTTCACGACGGCCTATTTCCCTGGGCCGTCCGTCGCGCAGCGGAAGCCGGTGGAGTCGTTGCGGTCCAGCGGGTTGCTCTTGACCCGTGTGAAGAGGCGGACCAGCGGGGTTTCGACCTGCCAGCCTGAACTCCGGATGACCTTGTGGATGCCGGTTTCCGGGCCTTTGGGGTTCTGTGCGGGACTCTTTTCATAATAGAGAGGATCGTACCAGTCGGCCACCCATTCCCAGACATTCCCAGCCATGTCGTAAACGCCGAAGGGACTCTTGCCGGCTTCGTAACTGCCCACGGGCATGAGCGTTTTCTCGCCGACCCAGCGCTGGTTAAAGTTCAGATGCTTGTGAGTGGGCTCGACATTGCCCCAGGGAAAGCGGCGGTCGTCGGTTCCGCGCGCGGCCTTCTCCCATTCGGCTTCCGTCGGCAACCGTTTGTCGATCCATTTGCAGTAGGCCGCCGCGTCGTACCAGTCCACGTTGATCACCGGCCGATCCGCGATGGATTCCGGCATCTGGTTGCCGTGCCACAAATTTCGGCCGGGATTTTTCGGGTGCGACGGCGGGCGGTGGCCGGTGCCCCGCACAAATTCCAGATACCGTCCGTTCGTCACTTCGAATTTGTCAATGTAATAGGCGTCAAGCAAGACGTCGTGGCGGGGGTACTCGTCGCGTCCGCCGTCGCGATCCCCTTTCGGGACGCCCATCGGGAAGGAGCCGGCCGGTATAAGGATCATCGGCGCGCCGTCCTTTCCGACGATTTCGCCGGCCGGTGCGGGCACTTCGGCTGCCGCACTGCCAAAAATAAGCACAGCCAATACTACATTGAGGCACGATAGGACCAACCATCTCATCCCGCTCATTGAGCACTCCTCATCATTATTGTGGACCAATGGCGGGATGGTACCACAGTGCCTGGTGCGAATCGACAGTGGGAGACAAGGTTTCGGTTCCGTCCATTCCGTTAGACAGATGCGAGGACGATCTCCAAGTTTCCGATTGACGAAGCCTTGCCCCAGCCCTACTATACCGCTGTTATGACCGCCCAAGACGTCAAAGGACTATGGCACGTGGCCTTGCGGGTGACGGACCTGCAACGGTCGCAGGCCTTCTATGAAGGGTTCTTCGGCATGAAGGTGGTCTGGGCGCCGGACCCTGACAATCTTTATCTCAGTTCGGGGAGCGATAATCTGGCGCTGCACCAGCTTCCGGCCGCTAACGTGGCGGACTATCGCGGGCTACGCGCCCAGTTTTTGGACCATATCGGCTTCATCATGGGGTCGGTCGAAGCGGTGGACCGGCTGTTCGAACGCGTCGAGCGAGGCGGTGTGAAGATTGTGAAGGGCCCGAAACGTCACCGTGACGGGAGTTACTCGTTCTACATGGCGGACCCGGACGACAATGTCGTCCAAGTGCTCTACGAACCCAATATCAGTCATCGTTGAGAAGCTGCTGGAACGGTGACGCCGGCGAATATCGCCGAAGGGAATGTGTGGAACAGGCTGATGTTCTCATTTGTGGGGCTGGCATCGTCGGTTTGACGATTGCCAGAGCGCTTCTGGCAAAAGGCGCCGACCGTATCGTCGTTCTTGAAAAGGAGCGCGAGATTGGTCGGCATGCCTCAGGCAGAAACAGCGGGGTGCTTCACGCCGGTGTGTATTATCCGGCCGATAGCCTTAAGGCGAAGCTCTGTCTGCGGGGCAATCGGTTGATGAAGGAATACTGTAAAGAAAAGCGCCTGCCATTACGGGAAACGGGCAAAGTCGTGGTGGCAAAGCATGAGGGAGAGGTCCAAACGTTACGAAAGTTGTACGAGACGGCGTTGACCAATGGGGCCAAGGTCGAATTGATCGACGAGAAGCAGCTTGAGGCCTATGAGCCTTGTGCCAGGACCTGGCGGCAAGCGCTGTGTTCCTACGACACTGCCATCGTGGATCCTCAAGCGATTCTGAACAGCCTTGTGGACGATCTCTTGAAGACGGGCAAGGTCAAGATTCTGACCGACACGATTTTTACCGGCCTTCAAGGAACTCGTTCGGCCAAGACAAGTGCGGGAACGGTTCGATTCGGAACGTTCGTCAATGCAGCCGGAGCGCACAGCGATACCATTGCTCATTGCCTCGGCCTCGCAAAGGAGTTTCGCTTGTTGCCCTTTAAAGGGACGTACAAGAAGCTGAAACCGGAAAAGGCTTTTATGGTGAAAGCCAATATTTATCCAGTGCCGGATCTCCGAAACCCCTTTCTTGGCGTGCATTTCACACGAGGGATCCATGATGACGTGTACATCGGTCCCACCGCA